>JALHUG010000300.1 GCA_022866185.1 Dehalococcoidia bacterium | reverse complement strand
GTGGGCGAAGAGCCTCCCGGATTCGGCCTCAGGTATCACGAACACGTACAGGAGGCGATCGATGACGTCGGGCAGGATGGCCATCAGGAGGACCAGGCGATAGTCGAGGGGTCGCTTGAGGACGAGCTTCTGCGATATCCCAACCGCCCCTGTGGTGCAGCCTAGGTGTGCCAGAACAAGCAACTTGTCAACCCCAAGATCCCCCTATGCTTCCGGAGGCTGTCCCTCCACGTCCAGCCACAGGTGGAGAGTCCTGTACGGCATGCCATTGTCCCCCTTGTAGAGGACAAACTCCACTTTCAGATTGCTGCCCGGCTGCGTGGCCGTCAATACCACGGGGCTCTCCCACTTCTCGTTGTTGGCCAGTTGGAGGCTGTCAAGGCTCACAACGAGCCGACCGGCCATCGTTGCCTGCACCTGGTAGCTGGCCTCTTCTCCTTCATGATTCACGACACCCAGGATAAGCGTGAACCTGTCTCCGACATCGACTGTCTTGGGATACCCCTCAGCTTTGCCGTCTGACCCTAGGACATAGAACTGCGTGAACTCCTCCGAACCGGTCGAGGAGTTGGCCAGAAAGTAGGCGCCGACTCCCAAGCCCACCAGTGCGAGCACAAGCAGGGGCCAGAGCAATCGGTTCGCCATGCCGACTCGCGACCATTTCGGAAGGGCGAGATTCACGGGGATACCCGGGGCCTCGTCCGAGGGCAGCGTCAGCCTCCTGCATATGGCCACACCGGCGGTGAGGATGATGAACAGGGTTACAAAGGCCAACATCGGATTGAGACGAATGCCCCAAGGAGAGTAGTTGAGGCCTAGGCCTATCAGGGGGACGACCGCAATGCTCAGGCCGAGGCTCAGCGCCAGCCGCTCGACAGGGTCTAGGTCATCCTTGCGAGGGTAGAGGGCCGCCAGCAGCACATACCCGGGCAGGAAGAGGACAAAGGCGAGGCTGAGACCGATGCGAGCCGGTTCAACAAACGGGGCAAGCAGCACAACAAGGGTGGTGGCTAGTGTCAGGCCGACCGCCGCAGCGATGTCCGCGATGGCCCCAACGACCCACGGCCACCGCTGCCAGCGGGCCCTCCCGGGCTTCGGTGGTTCCAGGGACCAGCTCCAGTCACGTTCCAGCCCGCTCCTGCGGCCTGCCGGAATGCGCCTCTCAGATCGAGGCCACGGCATATCAATGAGATCCTCTCTGCGGTGCTTCAGAAACTCGGAATCCAGAGGTTGCCGCTCCAATGTGACATAATGTTTCCTGTATTGCAAGAGAAACTGCTGCGTCGAGGGTTGAGGCGAACGGATGGGACTCCAATGGTGGCGTTGGAGGCAGCGTGAGCGGTAGTCAACCGGCACGGAGCGAGGGCCGGGCTCAGGCTTTGACGCGTCGGCGGAAGTAGGCCCAGGTGCCCACGGTGACGATCGAATAGAAGGCCAGCAGGCTCAGCGCCGCTACGACCTTCCTCTGCGGGAGCACGTGCAGGTAGGCGCCTTCCTGGTTCAAGAGCACATGCCAGAAGAGGAAGGCTGCCGCTGCAAACATCAGGAACCACAGCAAGCGGTTCCATTTTGCGATCTTGGCTCCGTCCATGAAGCTGATGGGGATCATGGTGAAGAACAATCCTTCCAGACCCCCCACGAACACGGCGACAGCCGCTCCCACGGGCAAGGCCGCCCATCCGGCGTCGGTTCCTTCTGTGACCTCGCGCAAAGGGATGACCAGAAGCCAGGCGATGACGCTGACCGCCAGCAGGGCGACGGACGGGAAGAAGATGAGCTGCCCCGACTGCCTACGGTCGAGAGCCGCGGGTGCCAGCAAGGTGTAGGAGGCGACAAATCCGAAGAGGAAGCCGGGCCGAAAGCCCACCAGGCGAGAAAGCAGCACGCTGACAGCGGCGATGGCCAAGGCCACTACGTACAGCTTCACCCCTGCCCTAAGCCTTAGGCGACGCTTGGTGAAGAAGACCTGCCCTCCCTTGTAGGCGTAGGTGATGGCTCCCGCCCCCACAAGCAATGAAACAAATAGAACCGCACCCTTGGTGTTGAGGCCGAAGTCCGGGCTCAGGAAGCCGTTGATGAAGCCTATCAGCACCAGTATCAAAGCGGGCCCCGCCGCTTGCTGAACCCAGGGTTGGCGCTCGGCCACCGCCTCGTATCCCTGCCCAACGAGGCTGCCAAAGCGCTGCAAGGGGGTGAAGTACCTCCCGACCCAGCCCTCGATCTCCCGCCGGTTTGCGTCCAGGGTCTGGTTGAAGAGGGTGGAGGTGAAGGCGAAAGCGAAGACGACGAGGAGGGTCAGGAAGATGTTGGAGCCTATCACATCGGGGTCGGTGGAGATCTCGTCGGGGGCCGGCACCGACGCCACGAACTCGGACTGCGGGGGACCGAGGTTTTCGAGATCATCTTTGGATAGCCCTCCCCGGGTTGTGGGTGTAGGCGCAGGCGTCGGGGTGCGCTCAGGCGTGGGCGTCGCGCGGTCAGGTGTGGGCGTCGCCCCCCCGCGCCCGCCGCCCGCGGGCGTGGGTGTGATAGGCCGAGGGGTGGGGGTCACGGTCCGCGGCGTCGGTGTGGGCTTAGGTGTGCGCGTGGGCTTGGGTGTGGGCGTAGGCGTGGGTGTAGGCGTAGGCGTAGGCGTAGGCGTGGGCGTCTCAGCAGGCAGCCCCGAGACGGTGAGCGAGCCTACGATGGCATCGAAGCCCTTTTGATCCCACTGGGCGACTGATTCACCGGTCTGGAGGAGCAGGTCAATGTCACCGGTGCGCTCCAAGCTGCCCCCTGCGAGCAGCCCAACGCGGGTCCCCTGAGCCACGGGCAGCACTACGATCAAGAACGTGGTGTAGCTTGCAGCGTCAGCTGTGCGTACCCGCAGGGTGTAGCCTTCAAGCCCGCCTGCGGTCAGTTCGCCTTCCGCCAGGATGGAACTGGGGTGGTTGCCCCAATGTTGCGCAACAACCTCGTACGCCGCTTCTTTGGGCGTTCCTGCCGAAGAGATGGAGGACAACCACTCAATGAAGAACGACACCTGGGAGGGCCCGGAGGGATCGTTCACCACTGTCGGCCCGTCGGCCGACGCCTGGTCCGAGGTCTGGTCGGTCACCGTGTAGTCGGCTGGAAGGTCGAACGACAGAACGACGTCGCCCACGCTCCCCACGGGCTGGGAGAGCTCAACGTGGGGCCCTTGGGCGCGGGCCGATGGTGCGGGCATCAGCGCCACGGCCACCAGTAGCGGAGCGAGAAGCAGCAAGCACAGGCGTCCTGTCATGACCTTCGTCACCTCTCTGTGCACCAAGCGCGATAGCATCGCCCCTCCAAAGACCGCGTCGCTCCAGGGCTCATGGCCGTTGACCAAATAACTCGACACAAGGCAGGGCTGAAGCCCTGCAGCTACGACGCTGGCCCCTCTTCATTTCGTAGCTGCAGACCTTTAGGTCTGCCTGGGAAGGGCAAGTATGGATGTCGGTTCGTTTTCTCAATGACCATCAACCCGCAGAGTTCAACTAGTTTTTCCACGGCGCAAGCCCCGCCTTTTATCGGGCTATTTTGTTCATGACCATAAACCTGCGGCTTCCTGGAGTCAACAGATGGTGCCGCGGGACCTATCCCGCGGGGCTGGGAAGCTCACCCACCGGGCGCAAAGCGCCTCCTCGCAGGTCTCCCTCTTGGCTCACCCGATCGGGCTGGTACAATGGGAGGCGAAACCAACCCCCATGAGTTCAGCTACGTGCAGGAGGTCACCACATGCGCGAGGCGGTAATTTGCAGCCCCCTACGAACCCCGATAGGCCGCTATGGCGGCAAGCTGCGGGAGGTGGATTCCCAGACCCTGGCGGAGGTCATCGTTCAAGGCCTGCTCGAGAAGACGAGGCTGGACACCAGCGTGGTGGATGAATGCATATTCGGTCAGTGTTACCCCACGATGGAGAGCCCGGCCATAGGTCGAGTCGCTGCCCTGGCGGCCGGCCTACCTGTCGAGGTGCCGGGTTCTCAGGTTGACCGCCGCTGCGGCTCCGGGCTTCAGGCTATCTGTATAGCGGCCATGCAGGTGCAGACCGGCGTGGCCGATGTGGTCATCGCCGGCGGCGTGGAGAGCATGAGCACCGCCTACTTCTACAACACATCCGTGCGCTGGGGCCCGAACCGTGGCGTGATCAACCTCGACGACGCCCTGAACAGGGGGCGGGTGACCGCCGGCAGCAGACGGTATCCCGTGCCAGGCGGGATGCTGGAGACGGCCGAGAACCTCCGCCGGCAGTACGCAATCCCCCGCCAGGAGCAGGACGAGTATGCCCTTCGCTCTCACCAGCGGGCCGTCGCGGCCTGGGACGCCGGCAAGTTCGCCGCCGAGGTCGTGCCGGTGCCGGTCAAAGGCAAGGACGGCGAGGCAGTGCCCTTCGACCAGGATGAGCATCCGCGACGCGATAGCACTCTCCAGAAGCTCGGCTCGCTGCGCCCCCTGCTCATCGCGCAAGACCCCGATGCCACGGTGACGGCCGGCAACGCCAGCGGCGAGAACGATGCGGCCGCCTGCTGCATCGTGACGTCGCCGGAGAAGGCAGCGGAGCTCGGCCTGAAGCCGATGGGCAAGCTGCGATCCTGGGCGGTGGCCGGAGTCCACCCGGCGTACATGGGCCTGGGCCCGGTGCCCGCAACGAAGAAGGCTCTTGAACGCGCGGGGCTCAGCCTGAGCGACATGGACATCATAGAGCTGAACGAGGCGTTTGCTGCGCAGGTACTCGCCTGTACGCGCGAGTGGGGATTCACTGAGCGCGATTTCGAGCGGATGAACGTCAACGGCTCGGGGATAGCGCTCGGCCATCCCCTGGGGGCGACTGGCGCTCGAATCATGGCTACGCTGCTTCACGAGATGGAGCGGCGGAACGCGCAGTTCGGGCTGGAGACGATGTGCATCGGCGGCGGGCAGGGCATGGCGGCCGTCGTCGAGCGCGTGGCATAGGGAATACCCGCGCCAAGGCCGCTTCCAGGACGGCGTCCCCCACCTCAGGTGGCCGGTCCCACGTTCGCTGCTACACGTGGCGCATCCCCTATCCTTCCTACTAGCCCGTTCCACGCCTGCCCCAGCCCCGGCAGAGCCTCGCCCTTCAGACCAATGAGGCCAGCCATCTTCATAACGTCTTAACATTTGCCCGCTACCATTTCCTTCAGGATAGTCTGAGAAAGGAGGCAGTCGATGCCAAAGTCAAGAGTAGTGCGTATCGGGCTGTTAGCGGCACTGGCGGTGGTAGCAGTGGCGGGGGTGCTGGTCTTCCGCGCCATGGATGGCGGGTCCAGCGCTTCGGCGGCGCCGGGCGCCCAGGAGCAGCAGCAAGAGAAGGCGTGGATGGGCGTGTTGTTTGCTCGCACGCCCGATGGTCTCACCATCGCCCAGGTCATCGCCGATAGCCCCGCCGACAAGGCCGGGCTGACGCGCGGTGATGTTATCAAGGCCGTGAACGGCACGGCGGTCGAGACCGCACAGGAGCTGCGCGACCAGCTCAAGGACAAGAACGTCGACGACACCGTCACACTGAGCATCGACCGCGACGGTCAGACGCAGGAAGTCAGCGTGACCCTGGAGGCGCGTCCTGAGCCCCTGCCGGTGGCCAACCCCCTGCTGCCTGAGCTGGAGGGCATCCCGGCGGACGAGCTATTCAGCCACGTGCAGGGCGGCCAGTTCAACTTCACCGATGAGCAGGGCAACCCGCTCACGGTGACCATTGACGTGGGCACCGTGGCCAGCGTGGACACGGGGGCGAAGACCTTGACGCTGAACCTGAACGCCGGTGGCAGCAAGACCTACACGGTGGATGACGAAGACCTCGGCGCCAAACTGTCTGACCTGACGGAGGGCGACAACGTGGCGGTGATGCGCGTCGGCGACGACGTGCGGGCGGTCGTGCGGGGCGTCGGCCCCCTGCTGCCCGGCCTTGGTCGAGGTCGGGGGCACGGATTCGGCTTCGATGGTGGCCCCAGGGAGCGCTTCGGCGAGCGGGGCGGAGAGTTCGGCGGGCCCATGATGCCCCAGTGGGCTCCTGGTGAGATCCCAGAGCAGGCCCCCGAGGAGGCCCCGGCCCCCAGCTCCAGCTCCGGCACGAGCACGGGGTTGTAAGAGGGCATCGCCAGAGCGACAATAGTAGTTAGAAAACAGAGGCCACCCCTTGAGGCCGGCCTCAAGGGGTGGCCAGAGCAGGTGCGGGGGCCTGTGACAGAGCCATGAGATCGTCTAGGAAGATCCTGGTGGTGGACGATGACCGCAAGACTGTCTCTCTAGTCAAGCTCTACCTGGAGAACGACGGCCACAAGGTCCTCTGCGCCTACGACGGCGTGGAGGCCCTGCGCCTGGCAAGGGAAGAGCGGCCCCACCTGGTGGTCCTCGACCTCATGCTTCCCGGCATGGACGGTCTCCAGGTGTGCCGCACCCTGCGCGCCGAGTCCGACGTGCCCCTTATCATGCTCACCGCCAAAACCACCGAGAGCGACAAGCTCACCGGCCTGGAGCTGGGCGCCGACGACTACGTGACCAAGCCGTACTCCTCCCGCGAGCTGATCGCCCGGATCCACGCGGTGCTGCGTCGGCGCGGGCAGCGGCCCGTGCTGGAGGACACCGAGGTGCC
>JALHUG010000299.1 GCA_022866185.1 Dehalococcoidia bacterium | reverse complement strand
GGAGGGGGTCGGCTACCTTCTCGCCCAGCTTGAAGGCGGGCGTGGGGGAGACGGCGGTCACCAGCACGTCGCAGCGCTGGAAGGCGGCGTCGAACTCGCGGCGGATGAGGGTGCGCACCTTCTGGGCCTTCAGGTAGTAGGCGTCGTAGTAGCCGGCGGAGAGGGCGTAGGTGCCGAGCATGATGCGCCGCTTGACCTCGTCGCCGAAGCCATGCTGGCGGGTCAGCTCCATGTTCTGCCACATGCTATCGCCGCGCCGGTCCGAGTAGCCGTACTTGACGCCGTCGTAGCGAGCGAGGTTGGCCATCGCCTCGCTGGGGGCGATGATGTAGTAGCAGGCGAGGGCGGGGCCGGTGCTGGGCAGGGAGACCTGCCAGTCGACCTCGGCGCCCAGCTCCGCCATCTTGTTCACCGCCGCCTCGATAGAGGCGCGCACCTGGCCGTCCATGCCCTCCACGAAGTACTCCTGGGGCACGCCGATGCGGATGCCCTTGAGGTCGGGGATGAGCGCCTGGGTATAGTCGGGGACGTCCAGGGGCGCGGAGGTGGAGTCGCGCCTGTCGTGGCCGGCGATGACGTTCATCACCAGGGCGCAGTCGGTGACATCCTTGGTGAGGGGGCCGATCTGGTCGAGCGAGCTGGCGAAGGCCACCAGGCCGAAGCGGCTGATGCGGCCGTAGGTGGGCTTGAACCCCACCACGCCGCACAGGGAGGCGGGCTGGCGGATGCTGCCGCCGGTGTCCGAGCCCAGGGCGTAGATGCACTCGCTGGCGGCGACGGCGGCGGCCGAGCCCCCGGAGGAGCCGCCGGGCACGCGCTCCAGGTCCCACGGGTTGTGAGTGGGGTAGAAGGCCGAGTTCTCGGTGGAGGAGCCCATGGCGAACTCGTCCATGTTGGCCTTGCCCACCATCACCAGGCCGGCGTCGAGCAGGCGTTCCGTCACGTGGGCGTGATAGGGCGGCAAGAAGTTGGCCAGCATGCGGGAGCCGCAGGTGGTGGGGACGCCCTTCGTGCAGATGACGTCCTTGATGGCGGCGGGGATGCCGGTGAGGGGGGCGGCGTCGCCGGCGGCGATGCGCTTGTCGGCCTCGTCCGCCTGCGCCAGGGCCAGCTCCTCGGTGACGGTGACGTAGGCCCTGACGCGCTCCTCGACCTGGCGGATGCGGTCGAGGACAGCCTGGGTGAGCTGGCGGGAGGACAGCTCGCGGCGGGCCAGGAGGGCGGCGGCTTCGTGGATGGTCAGGTCGTAAAGCTCCACTGGTGGTCTCCCAGGCCGCCTACTCGAGGACCGCCGCACGCGGAAGAAGCCGCCCTCGGACAGGGGGGCGTTGGCTAGGATGTCCTCCGTCGGGTAGGACGGGCGCGGCTCGTCGTCGCGCATCACGTTCTCCAGGGGGAGGGTGTGGGAGGTGGGAGGCACGCCCTCGGTGTCCACCTGCTGGAGCACCTGGAAGTAGTCGATGATCTGGGAGAGCTGGTGCTGGAACTTGGCGATATCCTCCTCGCTCAAGCTCATGCGGAAGAGCATGGCGACGTGCTGGACCTCCTCGCGGGTGATGGCCATAGACGTGGCTCCTCTCTGAGAAGTGGCCCCATTATAGCACCCGTCCGCCGGAAGGGGGGAGGGCTTTGGGCCAAACGAGAGGGGCGGCGGCCTGGCGGCCGCTCATGGTGGGTCTTTAGCCCGCTCATGGTGAGCCTGTCGAACCATGAGCGCGGGAAAGTCGTTTAACGCTGTCCCAGTCCCCCTTGATCAAAGCCTTTTTCTTGCGCCTGGACCAACCCTTGAGCTGTCTCTCGCGCAAGAAGGCATCTTCCCGCGAAGCGAATTCCTCACAGAAGACGAGCCGAACGGGTCGGCGAGAGCGGGTGTAACCCCCGATCTCTCCGCTCTGATGAGCGGCGAGTCGTCTCTCGAGATCGTCCGTGTGC
>JALHUG010000298.1 GCA_022866185.1 Dehalococcoidia bacterium | reverse complement strand
GCCGCTCATGGTTCGACAGGCTCACCATGAGCGGAGTCGGGTGACTCGCCATGAAGGGAGACATGTAGGCACCCGAAGCCGCTCGCCCTGAGCCTGTCGAAGGGCGAGCAGGCGTTTTCTCAACAGCCTCGAACATCCTGCAACTGGGAGGAAAGAGATGCCTGAAAAGCTGATTCTTGCCTATTCCGGCGGCCTGGATACCTCCGTGGCCGTGCGCTGGCTGAAGGAGGAGCGGGGCTACGACGTCGTCTGCCTGACCGTGGACGTGGGCATGCAGAAGGACCGCGAGACGTTGCACAGCCGGGCGCTGGCCGCGGGGGGCGTCGCCTTCCGCTGGGCCGATGCCCAGGAGACCTTCGTCCGGCACTTCGCCTTCCCCGCCCTGGCCGCTGGCGCCGTCTACGAGAAGCAATACCCGCTGGCCACCGCCCTGGGGCGGCCGCTGATCGCCAAGATGCTGGTGGAGACCGCCCGCCAGGAGGGGGCCACCGCCGTCGGCCACGGCTCGACCGGCAAGGGCAACGACCAGGTGCGCTTCGACGTCAGCGTGCAGGCCCTCGCCCCTGACCTGCGCATCGTCGCCCCCGTGCGCGAGTGGGCGATGACGCGCGAGGACGAGATCGCCTATGCCCAGCAGCACAATATCCCGGTGCCGGTGACCAAGGAGAGCCCCTACTCCACCGACGAGAACCTGTGGGGGCGCAGCATCGAGTGCGGCGTTCTGGAGGACCCCTGGGTCGAGCCGCCGGAGGACGTGTTCGAGTGGACGAAGTCGGTGGCCGCGGCGCCCGACAAGCCGGCCTACGTGGAGATCGGCTTCGAGCGGGGGATGCCCGTCGCCTTGGACGGGCGCGAGCTCGATGGCGTGTCGCTGGTCAAGCGCCTGAGCGAGCTGGCAGGCGAGCACGGCGTCGGCCGCATCGACCATCTGGAGAATCGGCTGGTGGGCATCAAGTCGCGGGAGATATACGAGGCGCCGGCGGCGGTGACGTTGCTCAAGGCGCACGAAGGCCTGGAGCAGATGACGCTGTCCAAGCCACAGGTGCGCATGAAGGAGCGCATCGCCCAGGAGTACGCCGACCTCATCTACAACGGTCTGTGGTTCACCGCCCACCACCAGGACCTGGCGGCCTACGTCCAGAGCACCCAGCGGCACGTCACCGGCACGATACGCGTGCGGCTGCACAAGGGCAGCGCCGTGGTGGTGGGGCGCAAGTCGCCCAAGAGCTTGTATGATTTCTCCCTGGCCACGTATGATAAGGGCGACGTGTACGATCAGAGCGCGGCGCCGGGCTTCATCCACATCTGGGGCCTGCCAGTGCGAGTGCAGGCGCGCGCCCAGATGCTGGAGGAGGAGTAGCAGGCATGACTGGGGCGGCGCTGTCAGTCGCGATCGCCGCTATAGCGATCACCCTTTTCGGTGTGATCCTGCAGTGGCTTGCGTATCGCGCGACTATCGAGCAGGCGCAAAAAGCGGCACAGAACGTTGCCGAGATGCGTACGGAGATTCACGGACTCGTCGGCGAGCTGCGCGGCATGACGGAGCGGATGGTGGAGGCTCAGGAGCGGCAGTTCAACCGCATGCTCGACGCCTTCGTGACAAGGCCGGGGGCAGCAGCCGAGGTTGCAGAGAGGACCGGCGAGTCGGCCGAGAGGCTTCAGCAAATCTCTGATGCTATGGAGGTGCTCAAGGAGGAAATCCGGCATGCAGCAAGCGCCGACGAGGTGCAGCACAAGCTCGACGAGCTTGCTGATCGCCTTGAGGGTGTGAGCGCGTCGACTGCCCAGGCGGCGAGGCTGGCTGAAGCAGCCGCCTCGGTCGGTCCGTCGGGAGGAACATCGCTTACGCGGGATGCGTGGTCGCAACTGGGCGAGGTGAGCGTCCAACCGCTTGCGGCGGCGAGGGGCGAGCCGGTGGCTATCGTGCCCGTCTTGTTGGTCCCACGGAGCCACGTGGAGTTCATAAGGTGTACCGTGAGCTCTCCCAGCGGGCGCAAATGGACAGCGGAGTTGGGACCGGCGGAAATCCGGAGCCAAGCGAGCCACAGATTCGTCTTTCCCGACCATTTCGCGGGGGCCTCCGCGCATGAGATCGGCCTTTACGAGGTTGAGGTTATGCTTCTGGGTACGCTTGCGGGGCGGGGTAGGCCAGGCCCCGAGATCTATAGACGCCAATTCGTCGTTGAGGCTGTGGAGTCTTAGCGCATGATTAGGGCTGTCCTCTTTGATCTCGGCGACACGCTGTGGCCGTGTTTTGCGCTCTGCGGGATGAATCCCGCAGCTTCGACGAAAGCTGAGGGTTTCAACCCTCAGAGGTGTTGTTATTTTCTTGATGCCCACAAGTCCTCCGCCACATTCGAGGGTGGAACCCTTCAGCCATGATTAGCGCTGTCCTCTTCGATCTTGGCGATACGCTGTGGCACTTCCCCAGCATGCCGCCGCACGTCCTCGTGCGAGAGGAGACGGTGCGCCGCATCAACGACGTTCTGCGCCGCTGGGGCATCGAGCCGGAGGGCCCGCTCTTCTTCCTGGGCCGCGACATCCGCGTGGCGGTGGAGCGGGAGACGGGGGAGGCCTATCGCACCGACCACGTGAGCCCCGACTATGTGGACCTGTGCGCCGAGGTAGCGGGGAGCTTCGGCCTGCGCCTGACCGAGGAGCAGACGCACGAGCTGTGGGACGCCTGGAACCTGGGCGGCCGGTTCTTCGGCCGCACCCTCTTCCCCGATGCCCTCGACACCCTGCGCTGGCTCCAGGAGCACGGCCTGAAGCTGGGCGCCGTCACCGACCGCGCCTTCGGCGGGCCGCGCTTCATGGCCGAGCTGGCGGAATATGGCCTCGAGCCCTACTTGCAGGAGGTGACCATCTCCTCGAACGTGGGCTACCTGAAGCCGCACCCCCGCATCTTCCAGCACGCCCTAGACGCCCTGGCGGTGGCGGCCGAGGAGACGGTGATGGTGGGCGACTCGCTGCGCTGCGACGTGGCCGGGGCCAAGGCCCTGGGCATGGTCGCTGTCTGGAAGCGCCCGCCCCTGGACGAGCCCACCGAGCTAGGCGCCGACAAGCTGGACGTGGAGGGCGAGACCGTCCCCGACTACATCATCGATAATCTCTGGGAGCTAACCCAGCTACCGGTTCTCAATCATGGCTAAGAAGAAGTCCGACAAGGTTTGGGCTGCCCGCTTCGCCAAGGCCACCGACCCGCGGGCCGAGGCCTTCACCGCCTCCATCGACGTCGACCGGCGGCTGTGGCGGTACGACATCGCCGGCTCCATCGCCCACGCCCGCATGCTGGCCAAGCAGGGCATCATCCCCCAGGAGGACGGCGAG
>JALHUG010000297.1 GCA_022866185.1 Dehalococcoidia bacterium | reverse complement strand
GGCCGTTGAGGGGAGCGGGAAGTGGCTCACGTCCACGATCTACGTCTTCCGGCCGGCGTCCGCGTGGCAGCCGGCGACCCGCTACCGTGCCACCGTGCCTGCGGGCGTCAGCGATACCCTGGGCGGCTCCCTTGAGCAGGACTACGTCTGGTCCTTCACTACGGTCTCTCCGGCCGTCGCGGAGGTGTTCCCGGAGACGAACACCATATACGTGGGCCCGTCCGAGCAGGTCAGGGTTACGTTCAACCAGCCGATGGACAAGGCCTCAGCAGAGGCCCACTTTTCCCTGATGGCAGTGGTGGCCGGTGAGGCGGTGAGGGGCAGCTTCTCCTGGCAGGATGATTCCACGCTGGTCTTCCAGACCGAGCAACCGCTTCAGCCCGCCACTCGCTACGAGGCAAGGGTTGCCGCCGGAGCTGTGGCCGCCAAGAACGCGGAGGCAATCGTCAAGGAGGACTTCTCCTGGAGCTTCACCACCGCAGGGCTGCCGAGCATCGTAAGTACCGATCCGACCAACGGTGCGACACGAGCCGATCCTTGGGGCGTGAGCATCACCTTCGCCACCCCCATGGACGAGGAGTCGGTCGAGAGCAATATCTCCATCGAGCCCCAGCAGGACGAGGATCGAATGTGGGTAAGCTGCGATCCTTCTTGCCTCCAGCTCTCCATAAGCTTCGCGATGGACTACTCGACTGCCTATACGGTAACCATCGGCGGGGCGGCCAAAGACCGCTACGGGCGCAGCCTCGGGGAGGACTTCGTCCTCAGCTTTGTCACCGCGCCGCACCCAGTAGGCGTTTCGATCCGCAAGGCGGGGAATGTGGGCACCTTCGATGCCTACGGCAGCCCCCAGCTCGTGGTCCGCTCCTGGAACGTGGCGGACCTGGAGTTCGCCATACACAGCCTGGACAGGCAAACGCTGATTCGCCTAGCGGCCGACCCGGGGAAGGATCTCGACTCGTTTGTCCCTCCGTCGCCGTCGCTGGTCAGGCGGTGGTCGGTGGAGAACCTTGACCCTCCCCAGGACGAGACCACGTTTACGACGGTTGACCTCCTGATGGAAGACGGCAGCCCCCTTCAGCCGGGCTACTACTGGCTGCAGGTTTGGGCGCCCGGCTCCAGCGCGCGCGATGACATGCTCCTCGTCGTGACGAAGACGCACCTGCTGGTGAAGCAGTCGAGCCGAGAGCTGCTGGTGTGGGCGGTGGATATGGCCTCCGGTCAGCCCTTGCCTGATCTGCCCGTCACGGTCTATCGCAGTGGCGGCGGCCGCCTGACGGGGGGCGTCACATCCGATGAGGGGGTCTTTGTGTACTCCGGTGAAGAGGAAGGCCAGCTCTTTGTGGCCGCCGACCGTCCGGATGACGCTAGCCTGGCATCCACTGAGTGGAATCAGGGGATCAGCCAGTGGGATTTCGGCTTGCCGTGGGGCCGCTACTACGGCCCGTTGGTGGCCCACATCTACACGGATCGGCCCATCTACCGGCCGGGCCAGACCGTCTACTACAAGGGCATCCTGCGTAGCGACGATGACGCCAGCTACAGCCTCCCTCCTACCAGCACCAGTGGCACCATCGTTGTCCGCGACAGCATGGGCCGCGAGGTAACCAGCGAGCCGCTAGCCCTAACGGACCTTGGTACGTTCCACGGGGAGCTTACCCTCGGCAGTGAGGCGCCGACCGGCTCCTACTGGATCGAGCTGGTGACACCGCAATACGGCCGGGACGACTACGCCATAGAGTCAGCATCGTTCTTGGTGGCCGAATATCGCAAGCCGGAGTTTGAGGTCGAGGTTAGCACCGACAAGGAGGCCTATGAGAACGGCGAGGAGATCGTCGTCGACGTGGACGCCAGCTACTTCTTCGGTGCCCCCCTCAAGGAAGCGCCGGTCAAGTGGCTGCTCACCTCGCAAGACTACATCTTCCGCGACCCCGATAACCCCTGGTTCGTGTTCGCCGACTATGACCTGGTGTACAGGTGGGACCAGTACAACTCCTCCAGCCAGGAACCTCGCGCCGAGGGCGAGGCAAAGACAGACGGCGACGGCCACTTGACCTTTCACCTCCCTGCTGATGTGAGCACCGACTCCGTAAGCCAGACGTTCACCGTCGAAGCAACGGTGACCGACGACAACAACCAGGAGGTGAGTAACAGGACAGAAGTCATCGTCCACAAGGGCGCTTTCTACATCGGATTGAACCCCCGCAGCTACGTGTCTCAGGCCGGCGAGCCAGCCAGCGTGGACATACTCACTCTGGATAGCGAAAGAGACGTGGCCTCCAACGTTCCCATGACCATCAGCGTCTATGAGCGAGAATGGGTAAGCGTCAAGGAGAAAGATCCAGAAGGCGAGTACTACTGGCGCTGCGAACCCGAAGACACTCTCGTTGAGACCCTGGAGGTCAATACCGACGATAACGGCAAAGGCTCCCTCGTCTTCGTCCCGGCGAAAAGCGGCAACTATCGCTTGGTGGCTGAGGCCATTGACGCATCAGGCAACAGCGTTCGCAGCGCTACCTACGTGTGGGTGAGCGGCTCCGACTACATTCCCTGGCGGATGGACACCGGCGACCGCATAGAGCTGGTCTCGGACAAGAAGAAGTATGCTCCCGGCGAGACGGCCCAGATCCTGGTTGCCGCCCCCTTTGAGCAGAGCCAGGGGCTGATCACTATTGAGCGAGGGCAGATCATCGACCATCGGGTCGCCGAGTTCCCCAGCAACAGCACCATCATCGAGATCCCCATCACCAGCGCCCACATCCCCAACATCTACGTCTCGGTCGCCCTCTTCAAGCCGCCCACGTCCTCCAATCCGGTGGCCTCGTTCAAGATGGGCTACGTGGAGCTCGAGGTCTCCACCGACGAGAAGGTGATTCAGGTATCCATAGAGCCTAACAAGGAGCGCTTCAAGCCCCGCGACGAGGTGACATACACCGTAAGGACGACCGACGTTCAGGGTCGGCCGCTGTCTGCGGAGGTATCCCTGGCGCTGGTGGACGCGGCCCTCCTGTCGCTGGCAGACGACAGCAGTCCCAAGCCTCTGGATGCCTTCTACGAGCGCCGGGGCCTAGGCGTGCAGACGGCTGCCACCCATGCTCAGTCGCTCGATCGGCTTAACCAGTTGGGCGGCGGTTCGCCGCGTGAGCCCGGCGGCAAGGGAGGCGGAGGCGGCCTGGCGGGGGAGGTAAGGCGCATCTTCCGCGATACCGCTTACTGGAACCCGACTGTCCGCACCGATGATGAAGGACAGGCCACGGTTAGCGTCGAACTGCCGGACAACCTGACGACCTGGCGTCTCACAGCCAAAGCGGTGAATGAGGCGACCCAGGTAGGCGACGCCACCAACGAAATTGTGGTCGCCAAGGACCTGCTCATCCGGCCAGTCACGCCTCGATTCTTCGTCTCAGGCGACACGGCCCGCCTGGAGGCGGTCGTTCACAACTACACCGACCAAGAAGTCGAGGTGGCGGCTAGTCTGAGTGCTACCGGCCTAGCTATTGAGGGCTCGGCAGTCCAGAGCGTGTCCATTCCGGCCGCCGAATCCCGTAAGGTAGCCTGGCAAACAAGCGTGGCCCTAGCCGACCAGGCCACGCTCACCTTCAGCGCCCAGGCGGCCAACGGCCTCTCCGACGCCGTCGAACTCACGCTGCCGGTATACGCCTACGTCACGCCGGAGGTTGTGGGCAACGCCGGTCAAGTGACCGACTCCGTGCGGGAGCTCGTCCAGCTCCCAGACTACATCGACCGCGAGCGGGGGGAGCTGACGCTGGAGCTTTCGCCCTCCCTAGCCGCCAGCATGCGCTACAGTCTGTACTATGTTGAAGAATATGAGTATGAGTGCACAGAGCAGACCATCAGTCGGTTCCTGCCTCGCCTCGTCCTTTATCGGGCAATCAACAAGCTGGGCCTACCGGACACGTTCGGCCTCGAGAGCGAACTGCCCGCGCTAGTGACCCGCTCTATCCAGCGGTTGTATCGCGGCCAGAACGGGGATGGCGGCTGGGGGTGGTGGTTCGGCGACACGAGCAACCCTGAGATCACCGCCTACGCCCTCTTCGGCCTGGCCGAGGCGCGTGACGCGGGATTCGCGGTGGACGACAGCGTGCTTCAGAGGGCAGCGCAGTTCCTGCAAAACCATCTGAATCAGCCAACCGACGTGCTCCACCCTCAAAACGCGGATACGCGGGCCTTCATGCTTTTCGCCCTATCGGAAGCCGGGCAGGGCGATCTGGGGACGATCAATGCCCTCGCCGAGAGACCCGAGACGCTCGGCAACTATGGCAAGGCGTTTGTGGCCATGGCCCTTCTGAAGCTCACCGACGACCCGTCCAACTTCAGGATCCAGGCTCTCATCTCCGACCTGACCAATGCGGCCATTCTGAGCAACACCGGCACCCACTGGCAGGAGGATGAGGAAGACTACAGCACGATGAATACCGCCACCCGCTCCACGGCCATCGTGCTCGATGCGCTGGTGCGGGTCAGGCCCGACCATCCCTTGGTGGATAGCGCCGTGCGCTGGCTGATGGTGGCCCGCCGCGACGGTCACTGGGAGACGACGCAAGAGACAGCCATGAGCCTGCTCGCTCTGACGGACTTCCTGGAAGCCAGCGGCGAATTGAAGGCTGACTACTCCTATCAGGTACGGGTCAATGGAGACGTCCTCTCCGAAAAGGAGATAGAGCCGTCCGACTTGGGCGAATCGGAGAAGCTGGTGGTGTCCGTGCGCGACCTTCTGATCGGCGAGGACAACCAGGTGGACATAGCCCGCACTCCCGCTGACAGCAGGGGGCGTCTCTATTACACCATGCACCTGCGCTATTTCCCGCCTACTGAAGAGGTCGAGGCTGCCAACTACGGGGTTGGCGTATCGCGGG
>JALHUG010000296.1 GCA_022866185.1 Dehalococcoidia bacterium | reverse complement strand
GAGCGCATCGCTCGCAGCACCATCGCCGTGGGGGCTGACTATCGCGGCCTGACCGTGCCGGAGATGGATCAGCTACGGCGAAAGATGCGCAGCGCCGGCATCGACCTGAAGGTGGTGAAGAATACCCTCACCCGCCTGGCCGCCGAGCGAGCGGGCAAGCCCGTCCTCAGTGAGATGATCGCGGGCCCCACTGCTCTCGCCTTCGGCTACGGCGACATCACGGACGTCGCCCGTGCCTTCAGCGAGTATCTGCCCAAGGCGCCCGCCACCTTCTCCGTCCGCGGCTTCTACCTGGATGGACAGATCCTGCCCGGCCCTGAGCTCGTGGAGTTGGGCCGGCTGCCGTCTAGGGAGGTGCTGCTGGCTCAGGTGGCTGGCCAACTGCAGTCGCCCCTGGCAACCCTGGCCGCCCTGCTAGAGGCGCCTCTGGCCGAACTGGCCCGCCTGCTGGACGCGGTGACCAGCCAGCTCCCCAGCCTGCTGGAGGCACGCGCCCGCCAGATGGAGACGGCCTAGCATGTACCGTCTCCAAGTCGCTGCGCTCAGAATGACGCTAGGCCATGCGGTCACCCTGAGCGTAGCGAAGGGTCTCACTCCAGATCGCATACTGCGCCCGGGGGTCGCTGCAACTCGGTGACAGGGCGGCCTAGCATGGCAATCATTCGTTAGGTAAGAGAGGGAGGAAAAGGATATGGCTGAACGAGTAGATAAGGTGCTCGACCTCATCAAAGAGATGACCATCCTCGACCTGCGCGACCTGAACAAGCGGCTCCAAGACGAGTTCGGCATTACCGCCGCTGCCCCCGTAGCCTTCGCAGCGCCGGCCGCTGCTGCCGGAGCTCCCGCGGCCGCGCCAGAGGCCGAGGAGGAGCAGACCGAGTGGACGGTTGCCCTCAAGGACTTTGGCGCCAATAAGATCAACGTCATCAAGGCCATCCGCGAGGTGACAACCCTCGGTCTCAAGGAGGCCAAGGAGCTGGTGGAGAGCGCCCCGGCCACCGTCAAGGAGGGCATACCCAAGGGCGAAGCCGAAACTATCGTGAAAAAGCTACAGGAGGCAGGCGCGACGGCCGAAATGCGGTAGAATAGACGGGGCTCATGAGTCACGGGCCGAGGGTGTGTGATCCGGGACTCCTGAGCCATGAGCCGATTATGACCTGCTACGTTTGCGGCAAAGAGGCCAGCCGTCGCTGCCCTCGCTGTGCCAAGCCCTACTGCGAGGAGCACGGCGATGAGATGTGCGCCGCCTGTCAGGACCCGGCCAGCGCCATCCCCTCGAGCACGGTCTTCCGTGGCTCCCTGCTGGCCCTTCTCGTCGCCTCGATCCTCGCCCTCTGGCTCCTCATACAACCGCCGGGCTTGCCCGGAGACGAATCCGGTGGGGGGACTGTCCTTCCCTTGCCGACAAGCACGCCGTCCCCCCGCGCCACCACCCCTGCCCCAGCCAGCGCTACGGCCACCTCTTCGGCAACGGCCACGCAGACAGCCACCGCCTCTGTGACTGCAACTGTCACACCCACGGCGACTGGCACGGCCACACCACCCGCCGAGACTGCCACCGCTTCGCCTGCTCCCCAGGTCACCCCATCGCCGACGCCCACCGCTACTCCCCCGCCGTCGCCCTTCACCGAATACGTGGTGCAGGCCGGCGACTCCCTATCGTCCATCGCCCAGAAGTTCGGCACCACCGCCGACGAACTGGCCCGCATCAACGGCATCACAGACCCCAATACCCTCGATATCGGCCAGAAGCTCCAGGTGCCCACCGCACCGGCCCCGGCGCCGTAAGAGCGGCCAAGGCGATGAGTCCACGCGAGGCCGTAGAGTATCGGCCAACCATTCGCGACCTGCCTGCCTCCGAGCGCCCGCGCGAGAGGCTGCGCGAGCGGGGCGCCGCCGCCCTCAGCAGCAGCGAGCTCTTGGCCATCATCCTGCGCACTGGCACCCGCTCGGATAACGTTCTGGCCCTGGCCAGTCGCACCCTGGCCCGTTTCGGCGGCCTGGCCGGCCTGGCCAAGGCTAGCTTCGGCGAGCTGTGCAGCGAGCGGGGCGTGGGCGAGGCCAAGGCGGCCCAGGTGAAGGCCGCCCTGGAGTTGGGCCGCCGCCTGCTCTCCACCCAGCCCCAGGAGCGAGCGGCAGTGCAGTCGCCCCCGGACGTGGCCAATCTGGTCATGGCCGAGATGGACCTGCTCGATCAGGAGCACCTGCGGGCGCTCCTTCTGAACACCAAGAACCAGGTGCTGGCCATGCCCGAGATCTACAAGGGCAACGTCAACTCCACCCTGGTGCGGGTAGCGGAGGTCTTTCGGGAAGCCGTCCGCGAGGGCTGCCCTGCCCTCATCGTCGTGCACAATCATCCCTCCGGCGACCCCACGCCCAGCGGCGACGACGTGGCGATGACCCGCCTGATGGTGGAGGCCGGTCAGCTCCTGG
>JALHUG010000004.1 GCA_022866185.1 Dehalococcoidia bacterium | reverse complement strand
ATATGATCACCGTCGGCTGGGCTAGCAAGGGAGGGGTTGGATGGAGAAGCTCAGGCGGCTGCGGCAGACCCTGGCGGAGATGGGCTCCCTGCTGGTGGCCTACTCGGGAGGGGTGGACAGCACCTTCCTGGCAGCAGTGGCCTTCGATGTGCTGGGGGAAGACGCCCTCGCCGTCACCGGCCTGTCAGCGGCGGTGCCGCCGTCGGAGGTGAGTGAGGCGCAGGAGCTGGCCCGCCAGATAGGCATAACCCACCTGCTGATCGAGACGGACGAGATGGACGACCCCGCGTACGTCGCCAACTCCCCCCAGCGCTGCTCCCACTGCAAGCACGGACTGTACGGCAAGCTCAGGCGGGTGGCCACCGAGCGGGGCATGGCCTGGATCGCCGACGGCTCCAACGCTGATGACCTGACCGACTTCCGCCCCGGCCAGCAGGCCGCCCGTGAGCACGGCGTTCGCAGCCCCTTGGTGGAGGCCAGCCTCACCAAGGACGACATCCGTGCCCTCTCCCGCCGACTGGGGTTGCCCACCTGGGACAAGCCGGCCATGGCCTGCCTGGCCTCGCGCATCCCCTACGGGACGCCGGTGACCGTCGAGGCCCTGAATCGCATCGCCCAGGCCGAGGAGTTCATCCGCTCCCTGGGCGTGCGCCAGCTACGCGTCCGCCACCACGACAGCGTGGCCCGCATCGAGACCGACGAGGCAGGCATGGCCCTTCTGACGCCGGAGGCCAACCGACGGGCGGTGGTGGACAGGCTGCGAGAGCTGGGCTATCGCTACATCACCCTGGACCTCGAGGGCTACAAAACGGGCAGCCTGAACCAGATGCTCTCCCGGCTATGAGCCCGCCAGCGGCACGTACTCGCCGGTGGGCTCGCGCCGAGCAACGTGGTAGCGGCCGGCACGCAGCTCTTCGATAAGCTCTTCCTCGCTTTCGACCGCCCGATCGAGGATGGTGACGCAGCGGCCGACCTCCATGTAGGTGTGGGCGTCGCTGCCGGCCACGCCTCGCTTTCCCAGCAGCTGTGCCGCCTCTTGGGCCAGCTGATTCTCCTTTTCGGTGCAGGCGTAGTTCAGCACCTCGATCGCATCCACCAGCTCGAAGGCATGGTGCTGAGCCAGCTCCGCTGCCGTCAAGGCCGAGGGATCGTACTGGAGGCCGAAGAGGCGGTTGGAGTGGCTGGGGAAAAAGCGGAAGGGGTGGGCCAGGATTATGAAGCCGCCTTCGGCCAGCGCCAGGCGGTGCAGCTCCTCCGCTCGCTCAATCCCCTCGGCATCGCGGTTCAGGCCCAGGACGATGATGTGGCCGAAGTCGGTGTCCCACTCGCGGGTGCTGCAGACGAAGAGGCCGGTCTGTTGGCGGAAAGACTCCAGTTGCTCCCTGGGCCAGGGGGTTTCGTGCTCAGCGATGACCAGGCCGTCGAGGCCGATCTCGCGGGCGATCTCCGCCAGTCGCGCCGGCGTGAGATTGCTATCGGGGGAGCCGATGGAGGTGTGGACATGCATGTCCACCACCATACCCTTCGGCCTCTTTGGTTGGTCTGTCATTATCTGCTGACCCCATCTAGACCAGAGTAGCATGCAGATAGGGCCGAGGGGAAGGAGAGCGGCTGGCAGGTGGTTCGCCGCTGGTGGCCTGATTCCCGACCCCCCCGACCTGTCGGGGGGGCATCAGATTCGCCCCTTCATGCCCCAGTCTTCAGGCTGGGGTTGGGTGTCTGCGTTGCCATGGCGGCGATGCCGCACTGACCCTTCTTTCACCGGCTTTCTACCGCTCTTCACCCTGCTGTTATGTAACACGCCAGGCCAAAGTGCTAGCCTGACGTTGAGGGGGTGCGGCCCCGATCCATCTTCCTGGCGATGGCCCACCGCCATTCCCAGATGACATAGCGGGAGGCAGATAGGCATGATTCATGTGCTCAGGCGAGTTAGAGAGTTCCTTGCATCACCATTGGGCAAGCCCCTGTCCGAGCTACAAGAGTCGCTGGCATCGAACTGGGTGGCGATCAAGCTCAGCGTCATCAGCGGCCAGATCGAGCCTGACGCCCCCATTTACATCGGGGAATTTCAGCCAGGCAGGAACTGCGGCTACATGACGGTGCAGGCGGTCTTGAAGACGGTGGAGGATGGCTGGGGGCACTGGGACCGCAAGACGATAGCCTGGTGGTGCCAAGTCCTCGAGCAGGCGAGCGTCGACCTGATCGCCGACGCATAGCCCCCGCCAGCGACCATCTCCACCCCCAGGAACACACCCCTAAGTCACTCCACTTTGCGCGGCAGGCAGGCCTGGCTCCTGCCTTTACCGCACGACCAACCCAGCCTACAATCGACTTGCAGCATGCCAGAGGAGGCTGCTGAAAAACGCACCACTCACCCTTCGACAAGCCCTTCGGCTGCGCTCAGGACAGTCTCAGGGCGAGCGGTGCCCAGCCCGCTCATGGTGAGCCTGTCGAACCATCCTTCGACAAGCTCAGGATGAGCGGGGATAATGGGTGTCTCAACAGCAACGAGCTGTTCTCTGAACCATGGCTGAAGACGCATCTACCCTTAAGGTAAGGCGACTGCGGCCGGGAGCCAGGCTTCCCCAGCGGGCCACCCCTGGCTCCACCGGCCTCGACCTGTTCGCCTGCATCGAAGCCGCAGGCTCCATCGAGCTGGGGCGAGACCCTGTCCTGGTGCCCACAGGCATCGCCATCGAGCTGCCGCCGGGCTACGATGCCCAGGTGCGGCCTCGCTCCGGCCTGTCGGCCAAGGGGGTGGGCGTCGCCTTCGGCACCATCGACAGCGACTACCGGGGCGAGGTGCTGGTCACCATGCACGTCTTCGGCGCCCTCGATTCATACACCATCCGCCACGGCGACCGCATCGCCCAACTGGTCATCGGCCGCTGGGCTGACCTGCCGGTCGTGGAGGTGGAGGCCCTATCAGAGACGGAGCGCGGCCCGGCGGGCCACGGCTCGACGGGGGTCTGAGCTTCTGTCCTCCCTCATTTTCGTAACACACAACCCCAGCCTGAAGGCTGGGGCATGGGGAGGCGAACCTGATGCCCCCGCCTTCAGGCGGGGGTCGAGAATCAAGCCACCAACAGCGAACCGACCGTGGCGAGGGGAAGCGAAGACGCAAGGAGGCACGAGAGCAATGGCAAGTAAGGATTTGCGGGGCAGCAAGACCTTGGAGAACCTGAAGGCCGCTTTCGCCGGCGAGGCGCAGGCTAACCGCCGCTATCTCTACTACGCTCGCCTGGCCGACAGCGAGGGCCGCCCCGATGTGGCCGAGCTCTTCCGCGAGGTCGCTCAGCACGAGACCGGTCACGCCTTCGGCCACATGCGCTTCCTCAAGCAGGTGGGCGATCCGGTAACTGGCCTCCCCATCGGAAGCACCCGTCAGAACCTGGCGTCGTGCCATGAGGGCGAGACCTACGAGGCTACCCAGATGTATCCGGGTTTCGCCGCGGTTGCCCGCGAGGAGGGATTCGAGGAGCTCGCCAAGTGGTTCGACAGCCTGGCCAGGGTGGAGAAATCGCACGCCGAGCTCTACCGCAAGGCCCTGGAGGGCCTGGCCTAGGCGGATGGAGGCGCCAGCCGCCGCGCCAGCTCTCGGCGAGCGTCCTCCAGGCACTGGGCCAGCGGCCGGTCGCAGTCCACCACCATGTGCTCATCGGGCGGGAGCTCCTCGAGCGGCTCGAAGACCTGCTTCTGGGCCGCGTAGGTCTCCCAGCGGGCATCGGAGGCATCGCGCCCGGCCCGCAGACGCTCCTCCAGCCGCCGGCGAATGACCCCCTCCTCGGCCCGGCACTCCAGGCACAGGAAGCGAGCACCCATCGCTTGGGCGAGATCTCTCGCCCTCTGCCGATGGCGTCGCTGGCCGAACGTAGCATCGACGATCACCGACCGCCCCTCGGCCAGAGCCGCGCGCGCTCGCTCCAGCAGGGCCTTGTAGGTGCGCTCGCTGAAGCGCGGCGAGTAGATGCCCCTGCCGAAGGGCTCGAAGCGACGCTCGCGCGGTGCTAGGCCAGCCAACTCCTTGCGCACCACATCGGAGGAGATGACGGGCATGCCCGCGGCCTCGCCCAGGGCCTGGGCCAGCGCCGTCTTGCCAGTGGCCACCAGGCCGCAGGTGATGAGAAGGAGAGGAGGCTGCTCGGCCGCATACTGGCAGGCCAAGCGGAAGTAGCGGCGAGCCAGCGAGCGGGCCTGCTCCTTCTCCTCACCGCTGACCTCCGCCTGGTTCAGCATGAAGCCCTCCACCTTGCCCCGTACGCAGGCCCGATAGCATTTGTAGAAGTCGATGACGTCCAGGACCTCGGGGTCGGCCGCCGCCCGGGCGTAGCGCTGCACCAGGGCGCTCGCCAGATCGGGGTGGCCGCGGAAGTCCAGGTCCATGGCCAGAAAGCCGATGTCCCCCGCCACGTCGGTGTAGCGGAATCGGCGGTTGAACTCGATGCAATCGAAGATGCATATGCCATCGGCCAAGCAGACGCTCTCCGAGCGCACATCGCCGTGGCAGTCGCGGATGCGCCCCTGCTCAACGCGCCGCGCCAGCAAGGACCGCTGGCGGACGAAGAAGGAGCGAACGTAGGCCCGCAGATAGCGGTCCTGTTCCGCCGTTATGGTATCGCCGATGAAGGGCGCCCACTGGTCGAAGTTCTCGTTCCAGGCGATGCGGATGGCCCGCGCCCCGTAGCGGCCAATGGCCGGGCTGGTAGCCGCGCGAGCGTGGAAGTCGGCCAGCCGTTCGGCCACTGCCTCGACCATGCTCGCCGACACCTTGCCCGCCGCCAGCAGACTGTCCAGCATGCGGTCGGCTGGCAGGCGGCGCATCTTGACTGCGTACTCCACGGCCTTGCCCGGCCCCTCCAGGCAGAAGCGCTCGCCCTGCCGAGCCACCGGTACCACTCCCAGGTAGGCCCCCGGGCACAGACGGGCGTTGAGGATGACCTCCTGGCGGCAGTAGTAGCGCCGCTTGGCCAGGGTGGTGAAGTCGAGGAATCCGAAATCCACCGGCTTCTTGATCTTGTAGACGAAATCGCCCGCCAGCAGGACGTAGGAGATGTGGGTCTGCACCAGCTCGACCTTCCCCACCGCATAGGGATAGGCGGCCGGCTCCAGCAGCCCTCGAATCAGCTCCGGCAGCTCCGCTGTGGACACTGCTCTTGCCCCCATTGGTTTGCGCCCGAGATGATGGTGATGAACGAAATAGCGTGACACAAGGCAGGGCTGAAGCCCTGCAGCTACGACCTTGGCTGCTCTCTACTTCGTAGCTGCAGACCTTATGGCGTTCAACTATTTAAATTCACCTCTGCGGGATAAATCCCGCAGCTTCCCCAAAGCTGAGGGTTTCAACCCTCAGGGGTGTTCTTATTTTCTTGATCGCCATTAGGTCTGCCTGGAAAGGGCAACCTGTACCGTCGCTTACCTCTTCCCTGCTCCCCGAAGTATAGCATCCATCTGGGCAGGCGGCGTATACTGCCCCCGAGGGCGCGATGCAGCAGGCGAACGTCGTGACCTGCTTCCTGCTGCGTCGCAGCGGCGGCGAAGACGAGATCCTTCTGCTGCGGCGCAGCCAGCAGGTGGGCACCTACCAGGGCCGCTGGGCGGGCGTCAGCGGCTACGTAGAGGGAGTCGATCCCCTGGCCCAGGCCTACACCGAGATAGAAGAGGAGACGGGCCTGGCCAGCGAGGACGTGCAGCTCTTGCGCACGGGCGAGCCCCTGGCGGTGGCGGACGCTGAGGCCGAGCGGCGGTGGATGGTGCACCCCTTCCTGTTCGAGGTCAGAGAGCCCGCCAGGATACGGACGGACTGGGAGCACATCGAGACCCGCTGGATCCGGCCGAAGGATGTCTTCCGCTACGAGACTGTCCCTCAGCTAGCGGAAACCCTCATGCGGGTCTACCCGCTGCCAGGGCCATGACCACAGTGCCAAAAGGCCCTTCTCGCCTAGCAGTGTCTTCGATCTCCCTGCTATACTGCCGCCGTGCACACTAGCGGCCGTCGTCGGCTCGCCTTGACCTGCCTCCTTGTGGCCGGCTTGACCGTGGCCTTGGCCAGCGCCTGTGGGGGTGGGGAGAAGGCGACCGTGACGCCCACAGCCACGCGCACTCCTGCGGTCACGGCCACGCCAACCCGAGTGGCCAGTCCGACCGCCACGGCCACGCCAACCCGAACTGCTGCGCCCACGCCTGCGGCCACTCGCGTGCCCAGCCCGACAGCCGCCGTCACGCCCACGGTCGTCGCCGCGCCGCTTCAGCCCAGCGACTTCGCCGACTATCCCGCCGCCATAGCCTCCTACCTCACGCAGACGGGAGGCTCTCCCTCCTGTCTGACGGAGCTCTTCGCCACCTGGGACATGCCCACGGCCGTGCCTGAGTGGGCTGGCGAGCGCAGCGCTGTCGAGTCCTATGCGGGCCCTGGCTCCGTTGATTGCGGCGTCGGCGACCTCGATGGCGATGGCGAAGACGAGTATATCCTGCGGATCACCAACCCCGTCGTGACCGGTATCTGGCCCGATGCCGACGTGCTCATCTTCGACCGCGGTGCCGCCGACTACGAGGTGGCCTTCCAATCGAGCACGACGCTGGGGCCGTCTCCGCCCTGGTTTCCCGTCATCCTGGGAATCGGCGACTTCAACGGCGACGGCAAGCTGGAGGCCAGCTTCACCGCCGCCTCCTGCGGCGCCCATACCTGCTGGACGTACGTCTACATCTTGGCCTGGGATGGACAGCAATACGTGGACATTATCGATGGGGAGATCGAGGTGCCGTACGCGCGGGACATCCGCTTCGTGGACGTGGAGGGTGATGGCATCGAAGAGCTGTACGTGGCCGCGGGCACTCAAGGCTCCGTAGGGGCGGGGCCGCAGAGGAACAGCAACCTGACCTATGCCTGGGACGGAGCCAAGTATGCGCTGGTCAAGACCGAGTATGAGCCCTCCGACTGGCTGTACTTCGCGGTGGTGGACGGGGACGCTGCCTATGCCGCTGGCGACATAGAGAAGGCGATCGCCCTCTACCGCAAGGCCATCGAAGATACGTCGCTGGTGGACTGGCGTGAAGGGGTGGGTATAGGCAGAGACCGCGACGAGCTCATCCCCTACGCCCGCTTCCGCCTGGGCCTGGCCCAGCTAGCCAGCCTCCACGGCGGCGCCCAGGCCTCGGTCCAGCAGGTGATCGACTCCATAGCCGGCCTGCTGGCGGAGTTTCCCGATAGCTTCCACGCCTATGCTGCCTGGCAGTTCGCCCAGGCCTACCCCGACGGTGAGGTCTCCCCCCAAGCCCTGAGCCAGGGTTGCGCCGCCTTCCTCGCCGTCGTCGAGGAGCACCGCCAGGAGTTCGACGACATCTGGAACTACGGCTACGCCAACCCGGAGCTCGTCCCCGAACGCCTCTGTCCCCACTGAGCCCCGCGCCGTACACACGGCGAACCGGTTACAGTGACACCACACGCTCGCTTCCCCGCCTGCAATCGATTACAATAGGCCCTCGGCGGCCTCTTGTTATGGGCGTTTGGCTCCCATCCACAGCCCAGATGAAGGACGAGTAGCGTGCCCGAGGTCAGGGTCAACGACATCCAGCTATACTATGAGGTGCACGGCCAGGGGGAGCCCCTGGTGCTGATCATGGGCCTGGGAACTAATGCCCACGGCTGGGACTTGCAGATCCCCACCTTCAGCCGCGAGTTCCGGGTCGTTGCCTTCGACAACCGCGGCTGCGGCCGCAGCGACAAGCCGGCCAGCTCCTACAGCATACGCATGTTTGCCGATGACACTGTCGGTCTCATGGACGCTCTGGGCATCGCCTCCGCCCACGTCTACGGCGTGTCGATGGGTGGGATGATCGCTCAGGAGCTGGCCCTGAGCTACCCCCAGCGGGTGTGGACGCTGGTCCTGGGCGCCACCAGTTGCGGCGGCCCGCAGGCCATCGATGGCCCTCCTGAGAACCTCGCCCTGATGGTTTCCATCAGCAGGCTTGGTCCTGAAGAGGCGGCGGAGAAGACCCTACCGCTTCTGTACAGCGGCGAGTTCATTGACCAGAAACGGCAAAAACTCATCGCTCGCGCCCTGGCCCAGGCCGAACTGCGGTCGCCGCCAGAGGCCTTCGCGCGGCAGCTGCAGGCCATCATGCGCCACGACGCCTACGATAGGCTGCCCCAGCTCCGCTGCCCGACCCTCATCATCCTCGGCAGCGAGGACAAGATCATTCCGGCCGAGAACTCGAGCATCCTGGCCGGACGCATTCCAGGCGCCGAGCTGGTGGTGCTGCCGAAGGCTGGCCACGGCTATGTGGTTGAGCGCGCTGAGGAGTCCAACGCCATCGTCCTCGATTTCCTGCGCCGCCACCGGAGCGTAACTGGCTCATGATTGGAGGGTTCTGGGCTCTTGGGTTCACACATAACCCCAGCCTGAAGACTGGGGCATGGGGAGACGAATCCGATGCCCCCGCCTTAT
>JALHUG010000295.1 GCA_022866185.1 Dehalococcoidia bacterium | reverse complement strand
GAGAGCGCCACCCCCAGCGCCCTGATCAACATCCGGCCGGTGGTGGCCTCCGTAAAAGAGTTCTTCGGCGGCTCCCAGCTCTCCCAGTTCATGGATCAGACCAATCCCCTGGCCGAGTTGACCCACAAGCGCCGTCTCTCTGCCCTGGGTCCGGGCGGCCTGTCCCGCGACCGCGCCGGCTTCGATGTGCGCGACGTCCACTACAGCCACTACGGCCGCATCTGCCCCATTGAGACACCAGAGGGCCCCAACATCGGCCTCATCGGCAGTCTGGCCACCTACGCTCGCGTCAATGAGTACGGCTTCATCGAGACGCCCTATCGCAAGGTAGTGCGGGAGCTGCCCAACAATTCGCCCGATCTGGTGGGGCGCTTCCTGCGCCAGGATGTCAGCGACGAGAAGGGCAACGTAGTAGCCCCGGCGGGGACCCAGGTGAGCCCTGAGCTGGCGGCCGAGCTGGCCAAGCTGCCGCCCACCACCATCCCCATCCGTCCCTTCGTGTCCGCTCAGGTCCTCTACCTATCGGCAGACGACGAGGATCGCTACGTGGTGGCCCAGGCCAACGAGCCCCTGGATGAGCACAACCACTTCCTAAGTAACAAGCTGGAAGCCCGCCTTAGCAGCCACTTCATCATCGCCACGCCGGAGCAGGCGGAGTTCATGGACCTCTCGCCCAAGCAGATCGTGTCGGTGGGCACCTCCCTTATCCCCTTCCTGGAGCACGACGATGCCAACCGAGCCCTCATGGGCTCCAACATGCAGCGCCAGGCCGTGCCCCTGGTGCGGCCGGAGGTACCGCTGGTAGCCACCGGCATGGAGCGCCGGGCGGCCATCGATTCCGGCCAGGCCTTCTTCGCCGAGCATGACGGCCTGGTGGTGAACTGCACCGCCCGCCACATCCGCGTCCAGTACGATGACGGCGAGGAGAAGAACTACGAGCTGATCAAGTTCGTGCGCTCGAATCAAGGGACGTGTGTCAACCAGAGGTCTATCGTACACAAGGGCCAGCGGGTGGTGAAGGGCCAGCCCCTGGTCGACAGCTCTTCCACTGTCCAGGGGGAGCTGGCTCTGGGCCAGACTCTCCTCTGCGCCTTCATGAGCTGGGAAGGCTACAACTTCGAGGATGCCATCATCATCTCAGAGACGGTCGTCCGCGATGATAAGTTCACCTCCATCCACGTTGAGAAGCACGAAGTCGAGGCTCGCGACACCAAGCTGGGTCCGGAGGAGATCACCCGCGATATCCCCAATGTAGGCGAGGAGAGCCTGCGCAATCTGGACGAGGAGGGGATCATCCGCATCGGCGCCGAGGTGCAGGCGGGCGACATCCTGGTGGGCAAGATCACCCCCAAGGGGGAGACGGAGCTGACCGCCGAGGAGAAGCTCCTGCGGGCCATCTTCGGCGAGAAGGCCCGTGAGGTGAAGGACACCTCCCTGCGTGTACCCCACGGCGAGCGCGGCAAGGTCATCGACGTCAAGGTCTTCTCGCGCGACAGCCACGACGAGCTACCACCGGGGGTCAACAGGATGGTGCGCGTCTGCATCGGCCAGCGGCGCAAGGTAGCCGAAGGGGACAAGATGGCTGGGCGTCACGGCAACAAGGGCGTCGTCGCCCGCATCCTGACGCCGGAGGACATGCCCTACCTGGCTGACGGCACCCCGATGGATATTATCCTCAACCCCATCGGCGTGCCCAGCCGCATGAACATTGGCCAGGTGCTGGAGACCCACCTGGGCTGGGCGGCTAAGGTCCTTGGTTTCCGCGCCCTATCCCCGGTGTTCGACGGCGGCAACCCTCTCACCATTGAGGATGCCCTCGGCCGCACCTGGATTGCCGAGCAGTCCGATGCTCTTTTGCCTCAGCCCAACGGCGACAAGAACGAGGCGGGCGAGAACCTGGACATGGCAAAGGTCTCGCATTGGCTTGCCGAGCGAGGCTACGACGGCCAGGCGGTGTTCGACGACTCGCAGACCGGCCAGGCCAAGCGCGCCTGCCTAGAGCTGTGGCTGGAGGAGCAAGGCAAGAAGAAGGTGCGGGGCCGGCCAGAGCAGGAGCTGGAGGCTCTGGCCGAGGAGATTCTACTGAAGGGTGGTCCCACCGCCCCCATCTTCGGCAAGCAGATCCTCTACGACGGACGCACCGGCGAGCCCTTCGACCAGTCGGTTACGGTAGGCTACATCTACATGATGAAGCTGATCCACCTGGTGGAGGACAAGATCCATGCTCGCTCCACTGGCCCCTATTCCCTCATCACCCAGCAGCCTCTGGGCGGCAAGGCCCAGTTCGGCGGCCAGCGCTTCGGCGAGATGGAGGTGTGGGCCCTGGAGGCCTATGGCGCCGCCCACGTCCTCCAGGAGATCCTCACCGTCAAGTCGGACGATGTGGTGGGGCGGGTCAAGACCTATGAGTCCATCGTCAAGGGCGAAGACATCCCCGTGCCGGGGGTGCCGGAGTCCTTCAAGGTGCTAGTGAAGGAACTGCAGAGCCTCTGCCTGTCGGTGGAGGTACTGAACGAGGAAGAGGAACGAGTGGCCTTGGCGGATACGTCGGCAACCGAGGTTCCGGAGTTGGGCATTAACCTGTCAGGCTTTGAGGGGGAGGACCTACTTGGTTCTTGAGGTAAACGACTTCAACGCCATTCGCATATCGCTGGCCTCGCCGGAGCAGATCCGCTCCTGGTCGTACGGGGAGGTCACCAAGCCGGAGACCATCAACTACCGCACCCTGAAGCCGGAGAAGGACGGTCTGTTCTGCGAGAAGATATTCGGGCCCACCAAGGATTTCGAGTGCTACTGCGGCAAGTACAAGCGGGTCCGCTACAAGGGTATTATCTGTGACAAGTGCGGCGTTGAGGTGGCCCGCAGCAAGGTGCGCCGCGAGCGCATGGGCCACATCGAGCTGGCCTCGCCGGTAGCCCACATCTGGTTTGTCAAGGGCATGCCCAGCCGCATTGGTCTCCTTCTGGACATCTCGCCCCGCAGCCTGGAGCGGGTGCTCTACTTCGCTCAGTTCATCGTCACCGCGGTGAACGAGGCCGCCCGTGACCAGGCCATTGAAGCCCTGCGCCAGGAGATGGAGGCACAGGCGGTCGAACGCGAGGGGCAGTACGCCGAGAAGATAGCAGCCAAGGAGGCTGCCTGCGAAGAGGCCGCCGCCCAGGCGCAGCCCCAGCAAGCCCAGCAGTTGGCTCGCCTGGATGAAGAGGCGAGCCGCAGCCTGGCGGCCCTCAAGAAGAAGGTCGCCGCTCTGGAGAAGGCCATAGCCAAGGTCCAGGGCAAGCCGGCCGCCAAGGCTTTGGCGTTGGGGGAAACAGTCATCGTAGCCCAAGGCGATGAGGTCACTGCACAGGCAGCAGAGCGGCTTCAGGAGGAGGCAGGGAAGCAAGTAGCCGAACTGGAGGAGCTGTTCTCTCGACGGCGCGGCGAGAGCGATCTCCTAGCCGACGGCCAGATTCAGCAGAGCCGGGATGCCGCCTGGGCGGAGATGGAACCCCTGCGCCAGAAGATGCGCGACGAGCGGCAGGCCGTCGCCGAGGAGTACCACCTGAAGATCGAGGAGCTGGAGGACCTGAAGGACCCCATCCGCGACGACGCCGTCACCCTCCTTATGGAGCCCAAGTACCACGAGCTGGCGACGGCCCACCCGGACGTCTTCTCGGCGAGCATGGGCGCCGAGCCCATCCTCGACATCCTTCGGCGCCTCGACCTGGACCGGATGGTCCTCAAGCTACGACAGGAGATCCAGGGCTTCAGCGGTCAGCGACGCAAGAAGGCCACCAAGCGCCTGAAGGTGGCAGAGGCGTTCCGCAAGAGCAACAACCGACCAGAGTGGATGGTTATTACCGTCTTGCCGGTGCTGCCGCCCGACCTGCGGCCAATGGTGCAGCTAGATGGCGGCCGCTTCGCCACCAGCGACCTCAATGACCTCTATCGGCGGGTCATCAACCGCAACAACCGTCTGAAGCGCCTGCTGGAGCTGGGAGCGCCG
>JALHUG010000294.1 GCA_022866185.1 Dehalococcoidia bacterium | reverse complement strand
GCCAGGGGTATCTATCTCAGTTGGAGAACGGGGACGTGCGCAATCCCAGTGCCGCCGTCATCCTCAGGCTCGCGCAGGCCATACACGTGGACCCTGACGACCTGTTCGAGGCCGCCGGCTACCCCACGGTGCGCACTCTGAAGGAGGTCTACGCGGGCTACGAGGCCAATGTGGACCCCGACCTTCTGCGCTTCCTGGCCCGCCTGCCTCGTAACCGGCAACGGCGTTTGCTCCTTCTGCTGGAGGGCATGGAGCACTTGGTTGAGGACACGCGGGGAGGAGGCGAGGGAACGACCGGCCAGGATTCCAGTCTGTCCAGCCAGCGGGGGCAGGAGTGATGGCTGGCAATGGTGAGAATCGCCTCGCTCTGGCCGAGAAGGTGGATACTGACCTGTTGCAGTTCCTGGCTCGCCTGCCGCGGCGGCAGCAGAGGGCGGTCCTCCTGCTGCTGATGGTGGTGGAGAATCTGCTGTACGAGATGATGAGGGAGAGAAGGCTGCGGGAGGACATAGACTAGGCGTCATCTTAAGATCCTCCCCATACCGCCCCGTAAACGGGGCGGTATTCTTATGCCCCCGCCTTCAGGCGGGGGAGTCGTCTGTTCTTAGAACTACTTGAAGGCGCCCAAGCCGAAAATGGAGGACAGACCAAAAGGGGCGACCAGTATGCTGGCCGCCCCTTCGTTTGTCTTGAGCCTGGCGGGCGCGAAATCCCCTAGCCTGGTCTGTCAGTGAGTCGCAGCGACCCGCGGGCGTAGTGTGCCACATCTGGGGCGAGACGCTTCGCTACGCTCAGCGCGACACCAAGGTCAGCGTGACAGCCCTGGGGCTCACCGTCATGCTGAGCGTAGCGAAGAATCTCAGCGGCGATGTGGGCAAAATGGCAAGGCTTGCTCTGAGCAGAGCGAAGGGATGCGTCGTCACACCTTGGAGACAGGTCCTCATGGTTCGACAGGCTCACCATGAGCGGAGATGCGTAGGCACCTCAAGCCGCTCGCCCTGAGCCTGTCGAAGGGAGCCTGTCGAAGGAGTAGCGGTGCTCATGGTTCGACAGGCTCACCATGAGCGGAGATCCGCAGGCACCGCAAACCGCTCAGCCTGAGCCTGTCCTGAGCGCAGCCGAAGGGCCTGTCGAAGGGTGGGCGGCCCCCAAATAGAGAAAGGCTGCGGATGTATTGACCGCAGCCGTTAACGGGCCGAGCCTGTCGGGCCCGAGGTCGCCTGGATTCTCCTACTGGCTCAGCATCGACTCGGCGATGCGCACCAGTTCTTCCTTTTCCTGGTCGCCGTTCCGGTAGGTGATGACAACCCGCACGCCGTCGTCCTCGAAGAAAACGCTTTCGGCATTCGGGTCCGCGCTCTCAAGGGTTCCCTGGTCGCCAGCCGCCCACAGGAAGCGCGCGTAGGTGCCCGGGACAGAGCCGGCCAGCACTACGTCTTCGGCCTGGCCATTCATCACGCTCATGCTGTCAGGCGATGTCGCCTTCTCCTGGTAGATGAATATGCGGGGCTCCATCGTGCCGATGAGGGTATCGGGGTCAACGCCGCCGATGGTGTAGACGAGGAGGAACGTTCCTTGCTCGGGGCTGGTCATGCTTTCCTCATAGTACAAGGATGAAGCTAGCTGAAAGCCCTCGGGGAGGTATGATGGCTCCCTCAGTGGTAGCCCCAGACGGCTTTGGGCCTCTTCGAGGGGCACCGTCTCGCTCGGCATGGATGTGGGCATCTGCGTGGGAGGCGGCCCATCCACCTCGTTCACGCCCACGTGTTCCTCCACCAGGTTGATGAGGTGGGCCACGGGGTGATCGGCGAAGCCGGTGGCCGGTAGGGGTCCCAGGGCAGCTAGCAGCAGGGCTATGGCAGCGGCTACCGCTGCGGCCTGCTGCCAGGACAGGCGGCCAAGAGTGGTGATGACCGCGGGCCGCTGGGGAGCATGGGCCTGGCGGCGCAGAGAGGTGGCCAAGCGCATGCTCAGGACTGTCCAGAGCCGTCGCTTGTAAGGGCTGCCGGCGGCGGCCAAGCTTTGGCCGACGAACCGGCGCAGTTGGGCTATCTGTAGCAGCTCATCGATGTCGGGGTCGCCGGCCGAGATGGTGCGCTTCCGGCTGGAAAGGAGACGGTCGAGGCCGTCGGAGAGGGCTTCCGCCTTGTCGGAGCTCCGGTCGCTGTGGCGGGACCAGTGGAGAGTCAGCGTGCGCATTGTCGGGCGGGCCTGGCAGACCGCAACCGGGCACGCCTGGGCGGCCATGGCTTGGGCGACAGGAGCAGCGTAAGATGGCCCGGGCTGGAATTCCAGGAAGTTGATTAGCTTACCATAGCCGGGGTCCAGCGGGTCGATGAACTCTTGTGAGTCTTCGTCCATAATGCTACGGACTTCTGGGGGTGCATCATCAACCTTCTCTCCGCCCTTCTCCATCTGGCGGGCTACCATACGGGCCCGGAGGACACGCCGCAGCAGCTCTTGGTAGGTGAGGCCGACATTGGCCAGAGCCTGACCGGCCTGGTGGCGCAAGCGGGCGATGTGCAGGAGCTCAACAAGCTCCTGGTCATCCAGCTCCATCTCGGGCGCGTCGCCTCGGAGGAGGGCGTCTATGGCATCGCAAACCCTTTTGGCCTTCTCTTCCTCGTTCATTGTGACCCACCCTTCATTCTATCTCGCAGCTTATGAAGAGCCCGATACAGGGTAACCCTTACATTGACCTCGCTGGTCCCCATGACGCGGGCGATGTGCTGATTGCTTAGTTCAGCATCGAACTTCAAAGAGAGGATCTCTTGTTCCCGTTGGGAAAGCTGGTGGACATGGTAGACAAGGATCGCCATCTGCTCTCGTTCCAGGAGGGTCTGCTCGGGGTCGCGGTGATGCTGGGTGAGCTCCCACTCCCAAGCGACGCTGTGCAGGGCCTTGGCTGCCGGTTTCTCCTTGCGCCAGTGGCTGGCTACAGCGTTGCGGGCGATGGTGAATAGCCAGGCCTCAAAGGCTCCATCGGAGCGCAGGGAGGAACCCTTGGCAAGGGCCTTCTCAAACACTTCCGAGACGATGTCCAGGGACACTTCTTTGTCCTGGACGCGACCGTAGACATAGGCGAAAACCTTGGGGTAGAAGTGGCGGTAGCGAGCGGAGAAGTCCGTCAGAGAGAGGCTGGGAGCGGCATTCGCTACCGGCGCTACCGGCGCTGCCGGCGCTGCCGGCTCCTCTTTTCTCTCGGCGGCTACAGCCGAAGACCTGCTGATGAGAGGTAGGTTCATGTCTTCCGTTCTCTGGCGGTGAATGGCCGCCAGGCCTTGCCAACACTCATCTCTCCAGCCGCTACCTTTGCGTTTCGTGGGAGAGCGGGAACCGTGGCAGTTTCGCTGGTCGGGGAGCCCACACTCACCAACATTTGTGCAATCACATATTCAGACGCGAGAAGGGGGCTCCTCGTTACGTCAAATTTGCCGCTCGACGGACTTTCCATAACTCTCGACAACCTTTCAGCTAGTTGCCATCAGTTCGTCGCTTCCTGTTTCTACTAGATATGACGCTTGAAGGGCTGACTTTATGGTGACTAGGAGGCCTCTGGCGGTTAAAAGAGGGTTAAAATGCCCGCTGCGGCTCTCTGATCTGCCGAAACGGTTGGGATCAAGCCCAGCCCAGGAGCAACGTTGGGGGCCAGATTATGGCGTCCCGCTGCCCCTTTGATAGGCTTCGTCCAGGAGCTCGACCACGTGGGCGACCCTGCCCGACAGGCCGTAGCGCCTCAGGCCGGCCTCCAGTTGGAGAGCGCAGCCAGCATTGGCGGTGGCGACGACCTGGGCACCGGTGGCCGCCACCTCCAGCATCTTCCGCCGCAGCAGGCGCTGGGCCAGGTGAGGGTGAGTGAGGTTGTAGATGCCACCGCTGCCGCAACACTGATCTGGGTGGCTCATTTCCACCAGCTCCAGGCCGGGAATGGCCTGAAGGAGAGCTCTGGGCTGGACCTTGATGCCTTGCGCGTGGGCGAGATGGCAAGGGTCCTGGTAGGTGACCACCTGGTGCAGGGGGCCCAGGCCATCACTCAAGGGCAGGGCTGCCAGGAATTCGTTCACATCCTTGACCAGGGCGCTGAAACGACTGGCCCTCTTGGCGTAGCGAGGGTCGTCCTTCAGTAGCTGGCCGTATTCTTTCATGGCGGCGCCGCAGCCGGCCACGTTGACGATTATGGCATCGACCTTTTCGGCCAGGAAGACGTCGATGTTGTGGCGGGCGAGTCGCTTGGCTTCCTGGCGGTCGCCGCTGTGCAGGTGGAGGGCGCCGCAGCAGACTTGCTCTGGCGGCACCACCACCTCACAGCCGTGGCGCGCCAGCAGCCGGACGGTGGCCTCGTGCACCTGACCGAAGATGTAGGGCATCATGCAGCCGGAGAGAAGGGCTACCCTGAACTTGGGCGGGCCATGCGCGGGGCTGCCGACTACGCCTCGGGCGAGAAAGGGGCGGGCCGAGACGCGGGGCACCAGTTGCTCCAGATTTCGCCAGGGGTCGGGCAGAAGGTTCAGGAGAGGGGAACGCCGCAGCAGGCCCTGGAAGCCGGAACGCTCGTACAGACCCAGGGCGGTCATCAGGTAGCGGACGCGCTCGGGGCGGGAGAAGAAGAGCCGCAGGACGAGGCGGCTGGCCAGCCAGGATGCGGGGGCGCGGCGGCCGTCGCGCAGGATTTCGGCCCTGGTTTCTTCCATGATCTGGCCGTAGGGGACGCCGGAAGGGCAGACAGCCTGGCAGTTGCGGCACTGCAGGCAGAGGTCGAGGTGGCGGACGACGTTCTGGCTGACGGGGATGCGCCCCTGGCTCACCGCCCGCATGAGGTGGAGCCTGCCCCGGGGCGACTCGGTCTCCAGCCCTAGCTCGATGTAGGTGGGGCAGTGGGCAAGGCAGAGGCCGCAGTGAACGCAGCGCATGAGGTCCTGAAGTGCGGGGGCATCAGAGCCGCTGAAGCCCTCTCGGGCAGCCGTCGCCTTGCGCGCTCTCATCCTGCTCATAGTCTCCCCAGGAAGCGGCCGGGGCTGAGGATGCCCTGAGGGTCGAACTGCTCCTTGATCCGCCGCATGAGGGAGAAGTCGGCGGCGGGCTCACCCCAGACATCGATCTGCTCCTTGAGAGCCAGGGGGCAGGCCTCGACGACCAGGCTACCGCCGAGGTCAGCGGCGGCCTGGCGAAGTGTGGTCGCCAGGTCGAGTGCCCGTTGGACGCCCTCGTCTTGGGGAAGGGGCCAGGCGCTGTAGACGATGCCCGCAGTCAGATGGGAGACCAGCAGCGGCGCCAGGCTCAGCTCGCGACCCGTCGTCTCTATGCGCTCGCTGAGGGCCGGCACCTGGGAGGGCAATACGGCCGCCTTGCAGACGAGAGCGGCGCCGCTGTGCGAGGGGTGGGCGAGGCTGGCGATGGTCTGCCAGAGATGGCGCTGGGCGCTCTCATCCACTTCCGCGAGCGAGGCGGCCGCCCGGCGCGAGAGTTCGCCTATTTCCCTGAGGGAGCGCTCGACCGCTGCGGGCTCGCCGGCCGCCGCCAGCACCAGAGCGTAGCCATCCTGGGCTGCCTCGCGCACAGTGGCGACCTGCCTCAGTGCCACAGCGTTGAGCAGCTCCACGGCGCGCAAGCTGAGATTGGCCGTCTGGTTGGCGAACCGCCAGGCCTCCTGGGCCGAGGGAAGGAGGACGACCGCCGTCCTCTCGGCCTTGGGCAAGGGGGCCAGCTTGAAGGTCGCCTCGACGATGATGCCCAGGCTGCCCAGGGAGCCGATGAACAGGCGGCTGAGGTCGTAGCCAGCCACGTTCTTGACCACCCGGCCGCCGGCCTTGATGATGCGGCCGTCGGCCTGCACGGCGCGCATCCCCAGGATCAGGTCGCGGGCGGTGCCATAGGCGTGGCGAGAGGGGCCCGAGGCGTTGACGGCCAGCATGCCGCCGATGGTGCTCTCCTGCGCCGATGGCGGGTCGAGGGCAAGGAATTGGCCGTGCTGGGCCAGGTGGCGCTGGAGATCAGCCAGGGTCTTGCCGACCTGGACGGTGGCCGTGACGTCAGCGGGTTCGTATTCTACGACCGCGTTCAGGTGGGAGAGGCAGAGGGCGATGTCGTAGCGGCGGGGGGTGTTGCCCAGACTTATGGTCGTGCCGCTGCCCCAGGGGATGACCGCTGCATCCTCTCGGCTGGCAAGGCGCATCACCTCCGCCACCTCTTCCACCGTCGCTGGCATGGCCACCACCTGAGGGATGATACCATCCACTGCGTAGCTGGCTGCTTCTTCGCGCGGGAAGACGCGCTGACTGTCCAGGGTGGACTCCAGCAGGCTGTGGAGAGGGCTTTCCTTTACCAAGACGCTACCCTTATCTAGCCTAGATACAGGCGTCGGCGCCCAGCGATTGGATGACCGCCTGCTGCCGGGAGATGATCTCGCCGCTGCCGATGGCGGTGGGGAAGATCTTGTCGGGGTTGAAGGGCTGCCCGGGTGCGAAGGCCACCCGAATGCGCATCATGGCCTCCAGGTCGTCGTCGTTGAAGATCCAGCGCATGAACTCGCGCTTCTCCATGCCCACGCCATGCTCTCCGGTGATGGTGCCGCCGGCATCGACGCAGAGGCGCATTATCTCCGCCCCCGCCGCCAGCACCTTGTCCACCTGGCCGGGCTGGGACTCATCGAAGGGGATGTTGGGATGGAGGTTGCCGTCGCCGGCATGGAAGACGTTGGCGATGAAGAAGCCGTACTTCTCACCAACTTGGTAGACGCCTCGCAATACCTGGGGCAGCTTGGTGCGAGGCACTGTGCCATCGAGGATGTAGTAGCTGGGGGCCAGGCGACCCAAGGCTCCCAGGGCTCCCTTTCGCCCCGCCCACAGCGCCTGCCGCTCGCCGGGCGAGAAGCCGATTCGCACCTCGCGGGCGCCTGTGCTCGCACACACAGCCCGCACGGCCTCTGCCTGCTCCCCCACGCTGTCCCGCAGGCCCTCGACCTCGATGAGGAGGACGGCTTCGGCGTCGGGGGGGTAGCCGGCGTGCACGGCCTCCTCCACCGCCCGCATGGTCATCTTGTCCAGCATCTCCAGGGCGGCTGGCAGAATCCCCTTGCCGATGATGGTCGAGACGGCCTGGCTAGCTTGCTCCATCTCGTCGAAGATCGCCAGCAGGGTGATGGTGGCCTCTGGCAGGGGCATGAGGCGCAGGATGATCTTGGTGATGATGGCCAGGGTGCCCTCGGAGCCTATCACCAGGCTGCGCAGGTCGTAGCCCGGCCGGTCGGCGGTCTTGGCCCCCAACCAGACGATCTGGCCGTCAGCCAGGACCACCTCCACCCCCAGGACATGATTGGTGGTGACGCCGTAGGCCAGGCAGTGGGGGCCGCCGGCGTTCTCGGCCACGTTGCCGCCCAGGGTGCAGACCTTCTGGCTGGAGGGATCGGGGGCGTAGCAGAGGTCGTAGCGGCTCAAGGCGTCGCTG
>JALHUG010000293.1 GCA_022866185.1 Dehalococcoidia bacterium | reverse complement strand
CACCGATGCTGGGCGGGCCATCCAGGCCTTCGTGGATGACCTGTCCAACTGGTACGTGCGGCGCAGTCGCCGTCGCTTCTGGAAGAGCGAGAGCGACGCTGACAAGCTGGCCGCCTACCAGACGCTCTACACCTGCCTGGTGACGTTGGCCAAGCTGCTGGCCCCCTTCACGCCCTTCGTGGCCGAGGAGATGTACCAGAACCTGGTGTGCAGTTGGTTCCCCGAGGAGGCGGAGAGCGTCCACCTGGCCCTCTGGCCCCGGGCCGACATGTCGCTGGTGGACGAGCAGCTCATGGAGGACACGCGCCTGGTGATGCGCATCGCCAGCCTGGGCCGCAATGCCCGCAGCAAGGCGGGGATCAAGGTGCGCCAGCCCCTTCAGAGGGTGCTGGTCAAGCCGCGCTACGCGGCGGAAAGCCAAGCGCTGGAGCGCCTGGCGCCGCAGATTCTGGACGAGCTGAACGCCAAGGAGCTGACCCTGGTGGGCGATGAGGCAGAGCTCCAGCGTGAGGACACTGCCCTTGCCGCGGAAGGCGGCTATGCCATCGCCCTGGTCACCACCGTCACCCCCGCTCTGGCCGACGAGGGGCTGGCGCGCGAGCTGGTGCACCGCCTCCAGACGATGCGCAAGAACGCCGGCTTCGATATCGCCGACCGCATAGTCACCTACTATCAGGGAAGCGATGATCTCTGCCGCATCATGGAGAAGCACGGCGACTACGTTCGCCAGGAGACGCTATCGCGGGAGTTGGTGGCGGGGCCGCCGCCGGCCGGCGCCTACGCGGAGGAGCAGAAGATCGCTGGGCAGGCGATCACGTTGGCGGTGGAGCGACAGTGCTAAGCTCATCGAAAAGTTCCCTTGGCGGCCAGTATAGGCAGGGGTTGACGTTACCCATTAGTGCATTTATAGTCAGCCGTGTGTCCTGATTCGCTGATAACCCCTCTGGGCGAGATGCTGCAGCGAGCGCGTCAGGCCCGGGGGCTGACGTTGGAAGAAGTGGAGCGGGATATCCGTATCTCGCGCCGCTACCTGCAAGCCCTAGAGAACGAAAACTTCGGCCTTCTGCCAGCGCCGGTCTACGCTCGCGGTTTCCTGCGCACCTACGCCCGCTACCTGGGCCTCGAGCCGGCCAACCTCCTCCCTCTTTTCCCCGTGGGCTATGTAGAGGAGCCGGTCCTTCAGCCCTGGCCCAAGATGACGAGACCCCGCACCTGGCCCAGCAGCGGTCTGCTGACGGGCGCCGTCGTTGGTGTGCTCGTCCTCATCGTGGCTCTGCTATACAGCCTAGGGGGACAGGAAGAGGGCAGCAACCAGTCCCTCTTCGGCTTCCAGACCGCCACCTCTGAGACGGCCGCAGTGCCGTCAGGGCAGGCGCATGTAGCGGCCCCGACCGTGACCGCGACGCCGCCGCCGCTCTCCCCGGAGATCCCTGCTGGAGCCCTGCCCGACGTGCGGGCGCGGTCCCTGGCTGAGGCAGGAGCTACCCTGCGCGGCATGGGCCTGAGCTATCTGGCGGTGGAGGTGAGCAGCGCCGAGATACCCGTGGGCCACATCGTTCGCCAGAGCCTCGCGCCCGGCAGCACCATCGACCCCGGCCAGGTAGTGATCCTGGAGGTAAGCCAGGGCCCCTAGCCCACGCTGTCTCCAGGATGTGGAGCCGCATCCCTTCGCCCTGCCCAGGGCAAGCCTTGCCGTTCTACCTGCATCGCCGCTGAGATTCTTCGCTTTGCTCAGAATGACGCGGGGCCATGCTGTCACCCTGAGCCTGCTTCCTTCCGCTCACCCTGAGCCTGTCGAAGGGCGAGCGAGGGGCTCATGGTTCGACAGGCTCACCATGAGCGGCATACTGAGCCCGCGTGTCGCTGCAACTCGGTAACAGAACGGCCTAGGTGGGGGTCTCAGTTGCCCAGGGCCTGGATGATCTCGATCTCGTAGTCGACGAGCTCGGCGTCCAGGCGATCTCTCCGGATGAAGCCCACCACGTTGGAGAGGACCTGGTGCGCGTGCTGGCCGCTGGTGCTAACGCAGCTAATGCCGATGGATGTCATCTGCCAGAGGTCGTGCTCGTCGATCTCGGCCGCCGAGACGTTGAAGCGGTTGTGGATGCGGGTGATGAGGGACTTTATGACCTGCCGTTTGTCTTTCAGGGACTGGCTTTCGGGCAGGTGCAGCTGGACGCGGCAGAGCCCTATGGTCATGCTAGTCTTCTGATGCTTCTTCTGATTCGTCTTCTGCCTCCCGCAAAGGAGGCAGGTCGTCCGGTTTCTCCAGGCCGAAGTACTCCAGGAAACGGAATGTGGTGCCGAAGAGGTAGGGGCGGCCCTGGGCCTGGGTCCGCCCAACCTCGGCGATGAGCCCTCGCGCCCTGAGGGAGTCGATGGCCCGCTCGCAGTTGACGCCGCGGATGGCCTCGATGGTCGTTCGGGTTATGGGCTGCTTGTAGGCGATGATGGCCAGGGTCTCCAGGGCAGCCTGGGACAGGCTACGGTCCTCATCCAGGCCCAGGAATCGCTCGACGTAGATAGCTACCTCAGGAGCGGTGACCATCTGCACGGCGCTGCCCGTGCGCTGAAGGCGGACGCCCCGCTGACGGCACTCTTCGTTGAGGGCGTCTACCGCTTCGGTCACCATCTGGAGGTTCACCCCCAGAGAGCGGGCCAGCATATTCATGTCCAGGGGCTCTTCCGCCACGAAGAGGATGCTCTCAACGATAGCCTTCAGCTCAGAGGGCGAGGGCGACGGCAGGTCATTCATGGCGATGGCGGCCTGGGCGCCTATTACTCGCCCTCTGGAGCAGGCGCAGGCCCACCCTCGGGCGAACTGAACGTTATCTGAACGGTGGGCAGGCCAATCAGGACGACGCCTATCTTCTGCTCGATGATCTCCTGGGTCACCCGACAGGCCGCTTCGGTCGTCTCGGGCACGTTGGCGTCAGGGCCCAGGACCAGGTTCAAGGCCACTGCCAGCCCTCTATCGCGGGCGGTCACCGAGGCCTTGGACTCTTTGACCTGAGGCAGGGCCATCACCTCCTGCTCGATGCGCTGGTTGATGGCCTCGGCGGACAGGATAGCGTTGGCGCCTGTCACCCCCTCCAGGCGGATGTCGGCGCTCGGCTCCGCCGGCGCCAGCTCGGCCACGATGGCGATGAGGCAGAGGACGACCAGGGACAGAGCACCCAGGGTGATGATGATCTTGGAGGCATTGTCGGTGTGGTCGTTCAGGTAGCGGACGAAGTCGCCCAGGCGGTCGATGCTCTCAGTGTCGGCAGCCCAGGTCAGCAGGATGACCACGGCCGTGAGGATGACCACGATGGCCGCCACAGTCACAATGAGGCCGCGGTTGAAGGCATCCACGCTACTTACCCCTCAATCCACCCTGACCGGCGACGCATCATCTGCTGGCTCAAGCTCTCCCCACAGCCCATCGCCCAGCGGCTGGCCCAGGCGAGCGGGCAGGAGCCGATTGGTCAGATCAAAGCCAGGACAGCGCCCAGACGCCGAGCCGTCTCTGGCCGAAGTGTAGACGCGCAGGTAGTTGTCGGTCAACCCCCGCCATAGGGGCGGTTGGCCATCCAGCAGCGCCCTGGCCTCCTCCCACAGAACATCCAGCGTTCGCCCGCGGAAGCGGGCACGGAAGGCATCGGCGGAAGTGCGCGCCAGCTCCAGCATTCGCTCCAGGCGCTGGCGCTTGACGGCGTCGGGCACCTGCTCCTTGGCGAGGGCGGCCAGTGTGCCCGGCCGTCGCGAGTAGGGGAACACGTGGATGGCGGCGAAGGCCAGCTCCTGGCAGAGGTCGTGAGTGCGCTGGAAGTCGTCGTCCCCCTCGCCCGGGAAGCCAACAATGACGTCGGTGGTGACGGCCACGTCGGGCAGCCATCGCCGAATGAGGGCGACGGCCTGGCGGAACTGGTCGACCGTGTAGCGACGGCGCATGGCGGCCAGGATGTGGTCGCTGCCGCTCTGGAGAGGGAGGTGGAAGTGAGGGCAGAGGCGGCGGTTCTGCCACAGGCGCAGAAGGCTCTCGCTGATGTCCTGGGCTTGGAGGGAGGAGAGGCGCAGGCGGGGGATGGTGGTTTCGGTCAGGAGGGCAACCAGCAGCTCCCTTGGGCCCTGGCACAGGCCGAGGTCACGGCCGTAGTTGCCCACCTGGGTGCCCGTCAGGACCACCTCCTTCACCCCCGCTGCCTGGCGGGCCAGCACCTCGGCGACCACCTCCCCGATCGGCACGCTCCGCTCGCGGCCGCGGGTGCGCGGGACGATGCAGAAGGCGCAGACCTCGTTGCACCCCTCCTGAACCTTGACGAAGGCGCGGGTGCGCAGGCCGTCGCTGGGCTCGATGGCCTTACGGCCGGGGCCGAGGCCGCCTTGCTCCTGCCAGTGGCGGAGAAGGCGCTGAGCGATGCCTGGCTTGTCGGCGTTGGCGACCAGCCAGTCGGCCCCCAAACGCTGGGCCAAGTCATGGCCGCTGCCGTTTTGCTCATAGCAGCCGGTGAGGACGACGGTGGCCTCGGGGGCCAGGCGTCGGGCCAGGCGCACCAAGTGGCGCGACTTGCGGTCGGCCACGTGGGTGACGGAGCAGGCGTTGATGATCAGGGCGTCGGCGGGCGCCGGCCGATCGATGACCTGGCAGCCGTGGGCGAGAAGCTCGCGGGCCAGGGCCTGGGAGTCGGCCTGGTTGAGCTTGCAGCCCAGGGTGAGGATGGCGACGGTGCGAGCGGAGCTAGACGATTGGCTGAACATAGCATCTCGGCCCACCCTGGCCACGTCGGGCAGGCCGAGACCATTCTACAACCTCCGGGGGCTGGCCAGGAAGCCGCCAGCCAATGACCGCCTGGCCGTCCCGCCAGCCGCCAGCGGGCTCCCCGACCTAGCCGCTGACGGTGAAGGAGCCGGTTTGCATCAGCTGATCGTCGAAGTAGATCTGCAGCTCGTAGCTGCCAGCGGGCAAGGGCTCGTCGCGGTCGACCCCCACCCACCAGTTGCCGCTGTCGCCGCCCTCCCAGGGATAGCGATCAGACTCCACGAAGCTATCACTATCGAGATGGTGCCAGACCCAGCGGAATTCGCCGACAACCGCCGCCCCACCATAGTCGAAGAAAGCATAGACCTCAACTGTGCCCTGGGGGAAGACACTGGCAGGGTCGATGGGCTGGTCGTCCGCGCTCACCCCCTGAGCGAAGGTGATGGCGCTCACTGAGGGCCCTATTGCCTCGCGGCCCACAAAGGTGGTAGCTGTGGCTACTACTTCCCCCTGCACCGATAGCTCTAAGTCATAGCGGCCCGAGACTAGGGGCTCTCCCATGTCCAGGCTGACCCAAGCGGTGCCGCTCTCGCCCAGCTCCCAGGGCGGCCGCTGCCCGCTCAGCTCCTCGTCCAGGACACCATCTACATACCCCGTATCCACCCACTGGTAGTCGTCCTGCATGCCGGCGTAGTCGAAGCCGAAGATGAGCTTACTGATGCCGGCCGGGAATTCGTTCACGATGTCCACTAGTTCGCCGTCGGGGGTGACATCGCGGGCGAAGGTCAGATTGGTGATGAAGACCTGGCCAGCCACGGGCTTTTGGCCGGAGCGGGTGCGTTGACCGGGGGCGACGAAGTCGCCAGACTGGGCTCGCTCGATGACGTCGGCGGCCAGACCGACGGGCCGGAGGCGGGTGACAAAGCCGCCGACGTCGATGGTGGCACGGGTGGGAATGGCCACCAAACGGCCCTGGTCGTCCAGGGCGGCGCCGCCGCTATTGCCGGGCGAGGCAGTAGCGTCGGTCTTGATCCAGGCGCGGCGCTGCCCCACTCCTTCCTGGGAGAGGAAGCCGCTCACTCGGCCGGTGGTGAAGGTGATGGTCTCGCCGCCGATGACGGGATAGCCTAGGATCATTAGCTCCTGGCCCATTGTCAGCTCGCTGGCCTCGCTCAGGGGGATGGTGGGCAGGTCCAGGGTATCGGGGTCGATGGTGTTGCCCTCGTTGTCGGCGTACGGCTGGATAACGGCCAGGTCCAGGAGCGGATCCTGAGCCACCACCCGGGCGAGGTAGGATGGTTCCGGGGGCTGGTCGGTGCTAGTGGTTAAGGAAACGCCCAGCTCGTCACGGCGGAGGATCAGGCCCTCTTCCGTCTCGGTCTGCTCGGCCACCACGTGGTAATTGGTGAGGATCAGGCCCGACTTGTCGATGATCGTGCCGGAGCCCACCCATACGATTTCGTACCCGCCGTCGGTGGCCTGAAGGGCCACGACCTGCACCACAGCGCGGGCTAGGTCCTCCAGGGCTACGGTGGCAGGAGTGGGGGTGGCCGTCGGGCTGACAACGGCGGTGGGGCTAGCAGTAGCGGTGGGGGTTGGCCGCGCTTCCTCATCTCCTCCGCAGGCGGCTGGGGTCAGAGTCATCACCAGGCCCACAAAGAACATGAGCACCAGGCGAGATGTTTTCATCGCGGCCACCCTCGGGAGGAATTTCATGTCATTATATCGGCGCCTGACAGGATCGTCAACGGCCCTGCCGCCGGTCGTACCCTCCGCCCGACGGTACGTCAGTAAACCAACCGACGGGCCGTTGGCGTGCGAGAATGGAAAGCGCCCCTAGGAATCGGGGCGCCAGTCGCGCCACGGGCCCCAGAACGCCCAGAGGCCGACGGCGCTGATGACCAGCAGCGTCTGGATGACGACGGTCAGTGGATCCATCCCTTCCTCCCTACTGCCCTCTTGCTAGCAGCGACTGAAGCCGCAGATGGGGCAGCAGATGCAGCCTTCGCCGTGCACCAGGGGCCCACCGCAGTCGGGGCACCGCGGGCTTCTCAAAGAACCAACTCTACGCATCGCTCTTTCCCCCCAGAACATGCGTTCTCTCATAAAACCAAGGATATGCGAACGTCCGTTCTGTGTCAAGGGGGTTAGCCGAGAAATTTCCCCACTATTGGCCGATGCGCTGCTCCATCTTGCAGGCCAGGCCAAGCACCTCGTCCTGCATTCCCTTCCGCTTGGCTGGCCGCTACAATGGCAGCGCCATGAAGATCGTCATCGCCCCGCAGGAGTTCAAGGGCAGCCTCAGCGCCGTGCAGGCCGCTCAGGCCATGGCCGAGGGCCTGCGGCGCGCCCTGCCCGATGCCGCCCTAGCACTGGCGCCCATGGCCGACGGCGGGCCGGGCACGGTGGAGGCGATGGTGGCTGCGGCCGAGAACGGCCGGCGGATGACGGCGGCGGCTCACGATGCCCTGGGCCGGCCCCTGACGGCCGCCTGGGGCGTCATCGACGGCGATACCGCCGTCGTCGAGATGGCCGCCGCCTCCGGCCTCACCCTGCTGACTGAGGACGAGCGCGACCCCCGCATCGCCTCCACCTACGGCACGGGCGAGCTCGTTCGGGCCGCTCTGGACGCCGGCTGCCGTCGGATCATCGTCGGCATAGGGGGCAGCGCCACCAACGATGGCGGCGCCGGCATGTCTCAGGCCTTGGGCACCCGCCTCCTGGACGACGCAGGGCAGGACCTGCCGCCCGGCGGCACCGCGCGGGCTCGTCTGGAGCGCCTCGATGCGTCAGGTCTGGACCCTCGCCTCGGCCAGTGCCGGGTGCTCGCCGCCAGCGATGTGTTCAACCCTCTGTGCGGGCCACAGGGCGCATCCCTTGTCTACGGCCCGCAGAAAGGGGCGACGCCAGCGGTGGCCCAAGAGCTGGACGCCGCCCTGAGGCACTACGCTCAGGTCATCGAGCGCGACCTGGGCGTGCGCGTGCTCGACCTGGCGGGTGCAGGGGCAGCGGGTGGCCTGGGAGCCGGGCTGGTCGCCTTTCTGGGGGCGGAGCTCGTTCCAGGGGCCCAGCTTGTGGCCGAGGCGGTGGGGCTCAGGCAGAAGCTGGAGGGAGCCGACCTGGCGCTCACTGGCGAGGGACGACTGGACGCCCAGACCGGCTTCGGCAAAGCACCGTGGGAGGTGGCCAGGCTGGCCAGGGGCTACGGCCTGCCGGTGATAGCCATCGCCGGCTCCCTGGCGGAGGACTACCGGCCAGCGCTGGACAAGGCCTTCGATGCAGTGGTGACCATCACGCCGCCGGCGATGTCGGTCGGGGATGCCATGGCCCAGGCGGCGAAGCTGGTGGCCGATGCCGCCGAGGGAGTCGCTCGCCTGCTGCTGGTCGGTCAACGCTTGGGCAGGCGCTAGGAGTGCAATGATGTCATCTCTTCTAGAGGAATTCCAGCAGGTGGGGCGAGACCTGTACGCCGCTGGCCTTGTCTCCTCGCACGGGGGCAACATGAGCGTGCGCCAGGGCGAGGGCCTGATGATCACCAGCCATGGCAGCCGCCTGGGCCACCTGGCGCAGGTGGACCTGGTAGAGGTGAGGCCTGGCTTGGAGCCCAGGGTTGAGCCGTCCATGGACCTGGCCCTTCACCAGGCCATCTACGCCGCCGCCAGCGAGGCCGAGGCGGTCGTTCACGCCCATCCTCGCCATGCGATCGCCCTGTCGCTGATGGGAGAGGACATCCGGCCCCAGGACCTGGAGGGCCAGCACTACCTGGGCATCGTGCCGGTCGTGCCCAGGGGCGAGAACGTGGCCCAGGCTCTGGCCGATGCCCTACGGCAGCACAGGATAGTCGTGGTGGCTGGCCACGGAAGCTACGCCCGTGGCGAGAGCCTGTGGCAGGCTCTCCAGTGGACGTCGGTTCTGGAGGAGAGCGCCGAGGTTCTGTGGCTGCTGCGCGTCCTCAGGCACGATACGTAGGCGGCAGTCCAGACGAGGGCACCTCCTGGCGGGGCTGGAACAGGTTGAAGAAGACGAGGAAGATGAGCCCCCCGGATATGACGGCCGGAACGATGGTCCCTGCCCAGGTGATGTCCCCAGCGCCCCGGTGATAGAAACAGCTAAGCACGACGGCCACCTGCTCCACCAGCGCCAGCCAGAAGACCTGCTGATAGCGCTTAGGGTCGCGGGCGGCGTAGATGTATACGATGGCGGGGACGATCATCGAGGCGTCGAAGGCCCGACCGGCAAGGATACCAGAAGCCTCATGATTTTCCATATCGAAGAGGAAGGTGCCGGACAACAACTGGGCGATGATGCCCACGATGTCCCAGGTGGCCAGCAGGATGAGAACGATCCTCGGCTGGCGTAGCGTCTGTAGAACGCTAGATTGAGGCGCGATTGGTTGAACTTCTCCGGTCGACGCCATGGGCAACCTCCTTCTATCCCAGGTCTAGCTCCTCCAGGCGCTCCTCATCGATCCCCAGGTAGTGGCCGAGCTCGTGGAGCACAGTCTT
>JALHUG010000292.1 GCA_022866185.1 Dehalococcoidia bacterium | reverse complement strand
TGTGGCGGAGCGGCGCGCCGCAGCGCCGCGGAGCCCGAGGCGCCTTCTGAGGCGCCGATGCACATACGTGCTGTTATGCGCCGTTGTGCCTGACTGTGTTGCTATAGATTCTCCCATATATCGAGCGTGGTTTTATCTATTCGATTACCAGACCTCTTGTTACATAGGATTAAAAGTTTGTATAGAGTAGTAAACCCTTTTTTCCGCAGGTCCGCATCTCGATATCTCCCCCCGAACCAGCCCACACCGGCTCGATCATTCCAGATCCTGACGGTACCGCGTGATGGGGACGCCAAGCAACTTCAAGATCTTCTTCTGTAGAACCGTCACCTCGGGCAAGAATACCTGAGCCACCTTTCCTCCCTTGCTCAACTCATGGCGCTGAAGAGGTGCGAACACCTCGAACACGCGCGCCGCGGTCGGCGCTTCGCATTCCCGCTCTTCGGGATACAAGGCAAGCTTCTTGACTCCTTGCTGCTGCATCGCCTGCCTGAGCTCACGCTCCACCAGCGCGTGTACCGTCAGTGCCACGTACTCGAGAAACAGGAACGCCTCAACGCGAGCGACGTTCTTGAGGAACATCGGCGTGGCCGCCAGAACCGTTTTCAGCATTTCATGGCGCTTTTCGATCAACGGCTGCTTCCTGCGGTAGGCCTCCAGCACCTGCTTCATCGACAGATCATGGCAGTTGCTCAGCAGGGGAAAGACCCCGTCGCGCAACGCATCTTCACCGATCCGTTCCAGAAGCGGCTGCCAGCTCAGGGTGTAGCGGATCTTCACGGTTCGTCGCCATCGCGTCTGTGCCCCGCTGCGACCCCGCTTCTCCTGGCGGAATGTCTCCTGCTTTCGCTCTTCGATCGCGTAGTGAATCCAGCTCTGGGCCCCTCGATGCGTAAGGATTTCCTCCACCTTCTCCGCGATGCCCTCCCGGGTGCTCAGCCGACTGCGAGGACCTTCCACCTTGGCCTTCAGCTGCTGAAGCTCCTCCACCGCCCGAGCGATCGCCTCGCGGCGGTCCTCCGCGTCCCGTTGCTGCTTCTGCGAGCTGTGAAACCACAGAAGCCGAAACCCATCCGGGTCGGGAAACGGGGAGTCCAGCGCACGGATGAGGTCCGGGGGACCATCTTTCAATCGTGGGTGGGGATACTGAGCAACCTCCTGCCACGCGGGCGTCTGGGAGGTAAGCCAGGTCCTGAACCGTGAATCCTCCTTGCGGGTTCGGGGCAGCACGGTGATGAATCGTCCACCCTTCTGCTGGATGAGCCGCAGGGTGGATCGTGTGCACAGCTTGCTGTCGGCGACGTAGAGAAAGTCGGGGCGGCCGACCAGCAGGCACAGGGACTGCCAGGTCTCGACGTGCGTGCGGGCGTCGGCGGTATTGCCGTCGGCGACCTTGAACTGCACGGGTACCCCTTCCTCGGTGACGGTGAGGATCCACAGCAGCTGCTTCAAATCGGGACGGTGCTCCTTGCTGTGGCCGAAGGTGATCCTGAGGGTGGGGCGTCCGCGAATGGGGGCCCCATCGGCCGCGGGGTATTCTCCGTGCAGGGTCAGGGAGGTGGAGTCGTTGAGCAGCTGCTGAAGGGGGACACCGAACTCCTTGATCATGTGCAGCACGAACTCGGTGAGCATGGCGTTTCTGTCGGCGTCGAAGAGCCGGTCGAGGGCTCTGCCGATGCGGTCATCGTTGAGCTGGCTGAGCTGGGCGGGGGAGCAGCCCAGCAGCGAGGGACGGAACAGGGAAGCCCATTCGATGACGGAATACAGGGGGTTTCGACAGAGGATGAGTGACTTCAGGTATGCGGTGAGGGTGATGGAGGGGTCGAGTTGGGTACGCTCATCGGCAGGGGGGAGGTATCGGGAGAGGATCTCGCTGAAGCGCAATCGGGAGAGGACGTGATTGACGATGGGAAGGGCGGCGACGGTGGTGGAGTGCAGTGCGTACGGCATGGCTTGACACCTCCCAGTTCTTCATGTATATTACATGAAGATAGGTACTCCGTCAAGAGGTGGCAATGGATCACAACGACAAGGACGCCCAGATCCTCGATCAGTACAAGAGCCAACACAAAGGGCTGGCTGCCCGCCTCGGCCACATCGGTTTCATCTGGGGTGGCAGCGTCCAGTCGCAGCGGACGAAATGTGGGAAACCGGGGTGCGCATGTTCTCAGGACCCTCAGGCACGTCATGGACCGTATGTGTATTGGACAAGCAAGAAAAAGGGACGAACGGTAGCGCGTCTGCTGCACCCCCCGGAGGCGGAGATCTTGACAGAATGGGTCGGGAACAGACGGGAGGTGGATCGGATCCTCGAAGAGATGAAGAAACTATCTCAGAAAGCCTACAAGGTTATGCTGAGAGTGAGATTACGAGAAATGAAGGGGTAGTACGGCAGGATTGATATGGGTCGCGTGGGGGGAGAAATCAATAGGCTGACCTGCGGAAAGAAGGAGCTATAGCTTTGAATAGATTGATATGTGGCGACCGCTATGTTGAGAAAATGATGTCCTCTTCCAATCCGACCAGCGTTCAACTAACTGCATTCCAGACACCCGAGCCATTAGGTCTAGCTCAACGGGCCAAGCATAGCGAATTAGTACAGG
>JALHUG010000291.1 GCA_022866185.1 Dehalococcoidia bacterium | reverse complement strand
TGCTGCTCTTCTCAGAAAGTAAGCTTTCAAGCGATTGTTCGAAATTTTTCTCATCCCAACGTTGAGTTGGGCTTTCATGGGTATACTCCCACACGAATTCTCTTTTTTTGTCTATTACCCATTCTAGCAATTTCTCATCTTTATCCAGCAGCTCTTTCAGAGGTCTGCCCCAAAAATCCACTAGCTTGCTTGGTTGCATGTGCTGCCCGAGCATTATGAAAGGTTCAGTCTCGGACGAATGGAGAAGATAATACTTGCCACCTAGATTGCCAGCCTGAGTCAGAGTTTCAATAAACCTCTCATGCGATCTTATGTAGTCGTCTTCTATCGACGAGTCGAGTTTAACAGGAACATCGCGGCCGCCGAACGCGCCGGACTCGCCGTGGAAGCCGAAAGATATTCCAAGCTTCTTTACCTGCGCTATCTCCCTCTCGAGATCGGGCTGCTTGAATTCGGATATCGTCTCAATGTCAATCTGGTTGAACCTCACGCCCTGCGTCAGGACGTACTGCGCCTTCTGCGACAGCGTGACGTACTGCACCTTCTCCTCCTGCGGCGCGGCGCCGAATATCCCGCTAGAAACACCTATCACGTATGTCATTTCTACCAACTGCTAAACTTAGATGACTTTGTATCTTATGTCGGTACTTTGAATCCCGGCACCTGCATGTATGCCTTGAGCATGTTCACCGATGGACTGTAGACAGATGCCTGCATGTCTGGGAACCATATGCCCGTGACCCTGTCGTCGAAGTGCGTCTCGTACGGCCCGGGCTTGACGAACCAAACGTCTATGCCCAGCGCCTTTACGACTTTCTTTAAAGTCTCTGTCATGCTGTCGCCTTTCTTCTCGGCTTTCTTGCCTACGGCTTCTTTCGCTTCCTCTTTCTCCTTTGCCCTTTTAATGTCGTCATCTTTGCCGAATAGATATGGGTATTCCTCTATTATCAAATCCCTTATCTCGCTGCCCTCGGACGTCAGTCCTAGCATCTCGGATATGTACGTGTCCTCCTGCTTCCTCTTTGCAGCTATTTCCAGATACCTCAGGAGTATCACGTTCGCCGAGTCGAAGTACATGAAAAACGGTTCTATCCACAAATCCTCCATCTCCGTGCCGGCCGGCGTCCTGATGACGCTTCTCATCATTCCAATCTCCATCGTCATGAAGTAGATGGTGTTGTTGCCATGCATGTTGCAGAAGTCCTCGCGCGCCTTAAGCACGTCTATCATCGAAAGCTTCACGCCATAGTGCTTTGCCACCTTATCATAATTTTTACACACGAAGTCGTCCAAGGGTTCTACGCCGCTCGGCGACCCGCTAATCATAGGTAAATCGTCAAATTCAAGACCAGCAGCTTTACATGCTTGCAGAAACGCCTTCTTGCTCATCTCTGTCTGCATCTGCTTCGCTATCTCCGCTTTGAATCCGTTTGCTATCGGCAGGTCCTTCCATTTCTCGATGCTGTATTTCTGCCCGGCCTCCGATTCCCTGCTGCCTTTCGCGAACTCGGCCGGACCTATCGGCCTCCAAGCCCATGTCATTGTGTATTCCAAAGAAGTGGCCTGGCCGGCATGCCTG
>JALHUG010000290.1 GCA_022866185.1 Dehalococcoidia bacterium | reverse complement strand
CCGCGCCCTGCACAGCATCGCCGAGGCCCTTCTGGCCCGCCAGGAGGAGATACTGGCCGCCAACGCCGAGGACCACGCGGCGGCAAAGGCCTCCGGCATCTCGGCCAGCGTCCTCGACCGCCTCCTTCTCAACCCCGACCGCCTGGCGGCCGTCGCCGACGGCGTGCGCACGGTGGCTGCCCTGCCCGACCCCGTGGGCGAGGTCATCGACATGCGCACGCTGCCCAACGGCCTGATCGTCGGGCGCCGCCGCGTGCCTCTGGGGGTCATCGCCGCCATCTACGAGGCCCGCCCCAACGTCACGGTGGACATCGCCTCCCTCTGCCTGAAGAGCGGCAACGCCTGCATCCTGCGCGGCGGCAAGGAGGTCATCCGCTCCAACACCGTCCTGGCGCGGGTGCTGCAAGAGGCGGCGACCGCCGCCGGCGTGCCCGAGGGGGCGATTCAGCTCATCGAGAACACTGACCGCGCCCTGGTGGGCGAGATGCTCAAGATGCGCGACGTCATCGACCTGGTGGTCCCCCGCGGCAGCGCTGAGCTGATCAACTTCGTGGCCGAGAACGCCCGCATGCCGGTTCTGGTGGGCGGCACCGGCGTCTGCCACACCTATGTGGACCGCGCCGCCGACCTCGACAAGGGCGTGCGGGTGGTGCACAACGCCAAGTGCCGCCGCTACAGCATCTGCAACGCCCTGGACACCCTTCTGGTGCACGCCGACATCGCCGAGGCCTTTCTCCCCGCCATCGCCCGAGCGTGGGCGGAAGCCGGCGTCGAGATGCGCTGCGACCAGCGCTCGCTGAGCATCCTTCGAGCGTCGCAGGTCGCCGGCCTTTCGTTCCAGCCGGCGCAGGCCGATGACTTCGGCAAGGAGTTCCTGGCCCCGATCGCCGCCGTGCGGGTGGTCGACTCCCTGGATGAGGCTCTCGACCACATCTACGAGCACGGCACGGGCCACTCGGATGCTATCATAACCGAGGACTACTCGGCGGCCATGCGCTTCCTGGACGAGGTGGATACCGCTGTCGTGTACGTGAACGCCAGCACCCAGTTCACCGACGGCGCCCAGTTCGGCCTGGGAGCGGAGATCATCGATTCGACTCAGAAGACCATCGCGCGCGGCCCGGTGGCTCTGCGGGAGATCACCACCTATAAGTGGATCGTTCTGGGCAGCGGTCAGACTCGCCCATAGGATAGGAGAAGGAGATGAGGGATTACTACTTCGAGAGGGAGTGTCGCACTCCCCATTCCGAATGCTACGCCATTGAGGCGGAAGGCAACGAAATCGGGCGGGTCGACATCCACTTCACCGCCAGCCTGGCCTACGCCACCCTCTGCGTAGGGGAAAACCTGTCCGACGAGGACACGCGCGACCTCATCGGCGAGATCGACGAGAAGCTGGTGCTAACCACCGACCCCTTCCGCGAGGACTTCGTGGTCACCGTCTGGGCTGGCCGCGAGGCGGCCGTCTACTCCGACGAGGACTTCTCCGAAGACGAAGAGGATGAGGAGGAGGAAGAGGAGCTCGAGGAGGGGAACGGCCACCGGGCCTAGCGCTCGCTGCGCTCCACGGGCTCCTGGTCGCCGCTGTCGTCGGGCTCGGCGTGGATGGTGACGATAGCGCCGGACAGGCGCTTCTCGATGTCGGCCTCGATCTGGTCACACAGGTCGTGCACCTCCTGGATGGTGCGAGTTGGCTTCACCAGGAGGTGCAGCTCTATGTAGCGCAGGTGGCCGGAGCGACGGGTGCGCAGGTCGTGGAAGCCGCGCACCTCGAGCTGGTGCTCGAGAACGCTCTGGCGGACCTGCCTTTCGTCCTCGTCGGGCAGGCGCACGTCCATGATCTCCGCCACCGCGTTCCGCAGCAGCCCAAAGGCGGTGAACCACAGATAGGCAGCCAGCAGCAGCGCCACGATCGGATCGAACAGGTTGTTGCCGGAGACCCTCACCAGCACCAGGGCCGTGAACACCGCCAGCGCCTGGACGACGTTGGTCTGGAGGTGCTTAGCGTCGGAGGCGAGAGCGAGGGATTCGGTGGCCTTGGCCGCTTTGCCCACGTAGCGGGAGACCAGGGTGTTGAGGACGGCGGCCACGGCCATGGCCATGAGGCCGAGGCCTACGTCTATGTCCTGGCCGCCGTGGATAATGCGTTCGGTGGCCTGGTAGGCGATGAAGACGCCGCCCAGGCTGATGACGCCAGCCTCCACCGCCGCCGCCAGCGTCTCCACCTTGCCGTGACCGTAGGGGTGCTCCCAGTCGGCCGGACGGCGGGCGATGCTCACGCTGAACAAGGCGGCCGCCGAGGCTACCATGTCCTCGCCGCTGTCCATGGCGTCGGACAGGACTCCGATGCTGCCGCTGATCAGGCCGACCACCAGCTTCAGAATGAGCAGGAATAGATTGGAGAAGAGAGAGAGGGTGGCGGCGCGAACGGCGATGTTCATCTCACTCCGCCCACTAGCGGCAGGGGATGGGCTCCGCTAGCGACCTTTCCGTGCCAGGACGCCACGGGCGGCCTCGGCGATCTTATCGGCGGTGAGACCGTAGCGCTCCAGCAACTGGTCCCAACGACCGGAAACAGCGTACTGGTCCTGCATACCGATGAAGGCCATTGGCGTCGGTTGGTGCAGGGCCAACGTCTGGGCCACAAGGCTGGCCAGGCCGCCGTGCACCAGGTGGTCCTCGGCGGTGACGATGGCGCCGGTCTCCCTGGCCGCTGCCAGCACCGCCTCCACATCCAGGGGCTTGAGGGATGACATATTGAGAACACGGCAATCGATGCCCTGCGCGGCAAGAAGCTCGGCCGCCTCCAGGGCCTTCCAGACCATCACCCCGATGGCCATCACCGTTACGTCCTTGCCTGGCCGCACCAGGTGGGCCTTGCCCAACCGGAACTGGTAGCCCTCGTCGCAGATGATGGGGGTCTTAGGGCGCACGCAGCGGACATAGAAGGGGCCGGAGTTGCGGGCGGCGACCTCGATGGCCTGCTCCGCCTCCACCACGTCGGCGGGCACAATGACCTGAAAGCCGGGGAGGGCGAGCATCAGAGCGAGGTCATCGATGGCGTGAGCGGAGGCACCGTCCTCGCCGGTGATGATGCCGGCGTGGCTGCCCACCAGCTTGACGTTCAAGCGAGGCTGGGCGATGCCCAGACGGAGCTGATCGAAGCAGCGTCCGGGAGCAAAGACGGCGAAGGTGCTGATGAAAACGGTCTTGCCCGTCGCCGCCAGGCCAGCCGCCACGTTCACCATGTTCTGCTCGGCCACGCCCACCGGGAGGAAGCGCTCGGGGAAGGCCTTGCCGAACTCGCGGGCAGTGGTGGAGCTGCCCAGGTCGGCATCCACGACCACAATGTCCAGCCCCTCGCGGCACAGGCGAACGAGGGTGGGCCCCAGGGCCTCGCGCGTGGCCGCCGTCTTGCCGCTCATCCTAGGCCAGCTCCGCCAGGGCCTTCTCGGCCTGCTCCGGCGTGGGCGCTTTGCCGTGGAAGGCGGGGTTGTTCTCCATGAAGCTCACGCCCTTCCCCT
>JALHUG010000034.1 GCA_022866185.1 Dehalococcoidia bacterium | reverse complement strand
GGCCAGATTGAGCATCTCCTTCTCCATGGCGTCCAGCTCTAGCTTGAGCTGCTGGCGCCGACCGATCACGCCGCTATGCTGCTGATGGGCGATGGCGATGCGCCCCTGCAAGCGGCTGACCTGCTCGTTGAGGCGCTGGCGCTGGAAGGTGCGGTCGGCGATGGCCGAACGCCTCCTGGCCAGTCCTTCCCTCACTGCCGCTAGCTGTTCGTCCCAGGTCTTGATCTCCGCCTCGGCGCGGGCCTGCTCCTGCTGGCAGCGGTCGAGGGTCTGTCGGGCCGTTGCCAGGGCATCCCTGCCCTCCTGCCAGAGGTGGCCATACCAGGCTCGCAAGGTATCTGTGAGCTCCTGAGACAGCTCCCCGTGGCGGGCTGCTCGTCGCGCCTGCCGTTCGAGCTGGGACAGGCGAGGGGCTATCTCATCGACGAGGAACTGGGCACGCTCCATGTTGCCGCGAGTGGCTGCCAGGCGATCCTGAGCCTCCTCGATCTTGAGGCGATAGCGCTGAACGTCGGCGGCCTCCTCTAGGAGGAAGCGGCGCTCCTCAGGGCGGAGGTTGAGAATGGTCTCTACCAGGCCCTGGCCGATGATGGCGTAGCTGCTGTTGCTGGCGTTGGCCCGCAAAAAGAGATCGTTGATGTCCTTGAGACGAACCCGCTTTCGGTTGATGAAGTAGTCGCTATCGCCGGAGCGGCGACCGCGGCGGGTGACGGCTACCTCGGCGAAATCGAGGGGCAGCCAGCGGTCGCTGTTGTCGAGAGTGATGGTCACCTCAACCGCGTTGGCCGCCGCGCGACGAGAGCTGCCGCCGAAGATGACGTCTTCTAGCTTGCGGGCTCTGAGAAGGCGGCCGCTCGTCTCGCCCAGGACCCAGCGGAGGGCGTCGGCCACATTGCTCTTGCCGACACCGTTGGGGCCGACAATGGTGGTGATGCCTGCCCCGACCTCAAAGGCCGTGCGGTTGGCGAAGCTCTTGAATCCGTGAATTTCCAGTCGCTTCAGGTACATAGCTCACTTGCCTGGCAGGGAGCGGGCTCGTCAATGTCGATGGCCTTCAAGGCCTGCTGGGCAGCCTTGCTCTCTGCCTCCTTCTTGCTTCTGCCCTGGCCGCGACCGAGGGTGCGCTGTCCTACCAGCACCTCCATGGTGAACACCTTGGCATGGTCTGGTCCCTCGGCGGCCACGGTTCGGTAACAGGGGGCTGCCTGCCAGCGGGCCTGCACAAGCTGCTGCAACCGCGACTTGCTGTCCAGGGCTATCTTTCCAGCGGTCATCTGGGCCAGCTCTGGCTTCAGGCAGCGCAGGATCAGAGCCCTGGCCTTAACCAGACCGCTGTCCAGTAGGACCGCTCCTACTATCGCCTCAAAGGCGCAGGCCATGTTCGATGGCCTCCGCTGGCCGCCGGTGAGCTTCTCGCCCCGGCCCAGAAGTAGATAATCGCCCAAGGAGAGCCTTTCGGCAGCCCGAGCTAGCGTCTCCCAGCGGATGAGGGCGGTCTTGAGCTGGGTGAGACCTCCCTCGTTTAGAAGGGGAAAGTCGTTGCACAGTTTCTGGGAGACGACAAATCCCAGGACGGCGTCGCCCAGGAACTCCAACCGCTCGTTGGACTCTAGCCCTGGGGGGCGAGCCTCGTTAAGATATGACCGGTGGACCAAGGCCTGTTCGAGCAAGGAGACGTCCTTGAACTTCAGGCCAAGAGCTGTCTGCAATTGTGATAGGGGCGATCCCTGCTCGACTGCCTTCACTGACTTAGATGGCAAACCTTAACCTTCAGGAATCTTCCCTGGCTAGCGCTCTACATCCAGGGAGACACTCCCCCTCCGCGCTGAGTTAGGTGGGAAATGTGGCGGCTTGATGCGGGGAGGGCGCTGCAAACGCAGGTAATGATAGGGGGTTGGCGGGGCAATGTCAAGCGCGTGCCGCGATGAGAGAGGCAGAGAAAAGCGTAAGGGAGCATGGGTAAGATAGGCCTAACCAAAACAGCAAATCTCCTGCCCCGATTGCGGGCTGCCTTGAGCGGAGGTATCGCCCAGGCTCTGGAGACCGTGCTGCGCCTGGCGGATGAGGAGGGCCGCACGCTATATCTGGTGGGCGGCGGCGTCCGAGACCTAGTGCTGGGGCGGGGGCAGGTGGATATCGATTTGGTGGGCGAGGGCGCAATGCGTCCCCTAGCGGAAGCGGCCGCGGCGGCACTGGGCGGGCGCTGGGTGGAGCATCGCACTTTCGGGACGGCAACTGTGGAGGGGCAGGATTTCCGTCTGGACCTGGCGATGGCTCGTGCCGAGAGGTATGCGCGGCCGGGGGCTCTGCCCAGGGTGAGGGCGGCGTCGATTGGTGACGACCTGGCCAGGCGCGATTTCACCATCAACGCCATGGCCCTGGCCCTGTGCGGCCGCCAGCGCGGACAGCTCCTCGATCCGTTCGACGGCATGGGCGACATCGCTCGTGGGCTGGTGCGCGTCCTCCACGACCGCAGCTTCATCGACGACGCCACCCGCATCCTGCGAGCCGTTCGCTACGAGACGCGCTTCTCCTTTGGCATCGAACAGAAAACGTTGGCGTTGCTCAAGCGCGACCTGGCCTACCTGGACACCATCAGCGGGGCGCGGCTGCAACACGATCTCCTGCGTCTGCTGGCGGAGGACGAGCCGGAGAAAGGCCTTCTACGTTGTCAGGAGCTAGGCGTGCTGGCGGCCATCCACAAGGCTCTGCGCTTCGATGATGAGCTGGCCGCGGCCTTCCGGCGGGCGCGCCGGGCTGGCCAGCCCCCACCGCAGCCGGAGCTCTACCTGGCCCTGCTGGGCACTCGCCTCTCCCCTGCCGATGCCGAGGCGATAGCCCTCAGACTGGCGTTGTCCAAAAGGCAGCGGCAGGCGCTGGAAGGTGCGGCCGACCTGACCCAGCTTTTGCCCTGGCTGTCGCGGTCCGATATCCGCCCCAGCCAGGTGGTCGAACGGCTGGCGCTCCACCCCCTGCCTGCCGTCCAGGCCTGGGCTCTGGTAGCCTCCCAATCGCCCGGTGGCGAAAAATTGGGTCACTATCTGGAGCAGTGGCGTTATGTAAAGCCTTCCCTAGATGGACGGGCCCTCGCGCGTCTGGGCATAGCGCGTGGGCCGCTTACGGGCGATGTTCTGCGATTGCTCAAGGCGGCCCGGCTGGACGGCCAGACGAGCAGTCGCCAGCAAGAGCTAGAGCTGGTGCGGGCTGTTCTGGCGGGGAGGGTTGAGGTGCCAGAGGCGAAGGCTGGAGAGCAGTGATCAGAAGCCGTTTCAAAAATGGCTTGCCATCCGCGCCTGAAGGCGATCAAGAAAATAGGGACACCCCTGAGGGTTGAAACCCTCAGCTTTGGGGAAGCTGCGGGATTTATCCCGCAGAGGTGAATCTAAATAGTTGAACGCCATTACGGGGCGGTGCCGTGCGCATCTTGAAATGCCTTCTAGGTCTCTTTCTTGGCGAACAGATCCAGCACGGCAGCTATGTGTTTGGCACCGCGGGCGAAATCGGCCAGGCGAATGTTCTCGTCGGGGGCGTGGATGCGCGATTCGGGGTAGCCGATGCCACAATCGGTCGTCGGCAGGGCAAGGGTCTTGACGAAGGGGCAGAGGGGCCCGGTTCCGGCCATGCTGGGGATGATGACCGGCTCCTGGCCGTACACCTGGCGAGCCGCCTCGCCCACCAGGCCCACGAAGGGGTGATTCATGGGCGTGCGGGCTGGCTGCTCGGCTGACAGGCAGCGCACCTCCACATCGCCGTAGCCTTTCTGGCG
>JALHUG010000289.1 GCA_022866185.1 Dehalococcoidia bacterium | reverse complement strand
TGGCTGCCTCCTCCATCCGCATCGAGGCGCCGGTGCCCGGCAAGCCGGTGGTGGGCATCGAGGTGCCCAACAGCACGCCCTCCCTGGTGACCCTGCGCAGTGTTATTGAGAGCGCATCCTTCCAACGCATCGCCGCTCGCTCCAAGTTGGCCCTGGCCCTGGGCAAGGGCGTGTCCGGCGAGGCGCTGGCCGCTGACCTGACCCGCATGCCCCACCTCCTCATCGCTGGCGCCACCGGCAGCGGCAAGAGCGTCTGCATCAACTCCATAATCGCCTGCCTGCTGATGCACAACACGGCCGATGACCTGCGCTTCGTTCTCGTTGACCCCAAGCGGGTGGAACTGGCCACCTTCGCACCCATCCCCCACCTGGCCTTCTCACGCATCGTGGTGGATGCGGAAGATGTGGTGAGCACCCTCCAGGCCGTCATCCATGAGATGGAAAGCCGCTATCGCCGCTTTGCTGAGGTGGGTGTGCGCAACCTCGAAGGCTACAACCGCAGCCCGCGGGCCGTCCATAAGCTGCCCTACTGGGTGGTGATCATCGACGAGCTAGCCGACCTGATGCTCGCCGCCCCCTACCACGTGGAACGCCAGATCTGCCGCCTGGCCCAGCTTGCCCGCGCCACCGGCATCCACCTCATCATCGCCACCCAGCGGCCGTCGGTAGACGTGGTGACCGGCCTGATCAAGGCCAACTTCCCCACCCGCATCGCCTTCGCCGTCAGCTCCCAGGTGGACTCCCGCACCATTCTGGACGGGGCAGGTGCGGAGAAGCTGCTGGGCCGGGGCGATATGCTCTTCATGCCCACCGATGCCTCCAAACCCAGGCGCATCCAGGGCTGCTTCGTGTCCGACCAGGAGATCGAGCGCATCGTCCGCTTCTGGACGGACGACCGCTTCCGCCACATACGGCCGGAGGTGGCCGACCACCTGCTTCAGGAGGTGAAGGGGATGCCAGACGCGGAGGAAGCGGCAGACCCCCTGCTGGAGCGGGCGCGCGAGCTGGCCCAGGAGCACACCCGCATCTCGACATCCCTCTTGCAGCGGCGACTGCACATCGGCTATCCGCGGGCGGCCCGCATCATCGATCAGATGACGGCGGAGGGAGTCATCGACGCCGCCGAAGGGGGCCAGTCGCGGCGCGTTTTGAAGACGGGCGAGGAAGAGCCGCTAGACTGATCGGCACCGATTCAAGGGCTGGCCTTGCTCTCCAGCCCAAAAGCTGACGGAAAGGCTATGAGCACCAGGGTCAAGGCGCTGCGAGGGCAGCCTTCCCCCGACGCTCCCTCTGGTCAAAGAAGAGGATCGTCTGAGCGCTGACAACGAAAGGCGCTATGATCGCGCCGATGACGCTGGTCACGGTAGCCGACACGACAGGCGGGGCCGGTAGCAGACCGAGGCCCTGCATGCCACCGGGCAGCCCGGGTAACAGAACGAGACTAACGAAAGCCACCGGAACCAAGGAAACGAGCCCTATTACTAGGAGAATGCCGAAGACTCGCCACCAAAAGCCAGCGACGAGATCGCCGCTCCGTTTGAAAGCCTCACCCGCTCCCGCGTCTTCCAGCATGATCGCTTGGCCGAAGAAGAGCCAGCGGATTAACAAATAGACCGCGATGGGTATCCCAAGAATAACGATCATCAGCAGTTGAACGGTGATCTGGAAGCAAAGGGCGGCCAGCACTAGGCGGTCCAGCCGGGGGATGACAGCCGCATATGACCGCCAGAAGCCAGGTGTCGTACCCTCCAGGGCGTCAGCGGCAGCTCGTATGAGCCCTGCACCAATGACGGTGCCAAGAACTCCGAAAGTTATGGGGAGAACGATCAACGTGAGGATCCATTGGTCCGCGAGCAGGGAAATCACCAAAGCCCAACCCAGACCCAGCGGTACCATCACCAACGCCACCAGGAACAACTCTCTTGGATAGCGGCAGTAGGCCCGGAAGGCGCCTCGAAGGATATCGCTCAGGCTCATGAGTACCTCCCGAGATGGTCCCCCCTTGTCGAAGTCATTCGTGAAGACCTCAACACCCCATGGTGCAACTCAACCTTAACACCGCCAAGCAGCGTTGTTAGGGGCACCGAAAACCACACGTGTAGAAAGACCACGTGGTACAAATAACGGTGCACGACAGGTAGCAGTACCCCGGAGCAACGCAAATGTTGTAGCATGTGGGCGTACAAACCCTTGATTTGTTTGTATAACATTTGTATTGGCAGCGGATCCATTTCCAGACGGGCGACCACCAGCCGCAGACTAGAGGGCCTCCCGCTTGAAGGCTTTCACGCTCTGCCAGGGCGTCCCCCAAGGTATTTCCTTGCCCTCCTGAGATAACAGGTGCATTGCTGCACTGGGTGTTAAGAACTCCCGCGTCCGTATAGAGTTGGATGTCCATATCATCAATCGCACCGTCAGCGTTGAGATCGTACCGAGGGTTGTAGTTGTCATCCCCCTGCTGCGTCCCGTAAACGCCAGAGGAATAGAAGAGTTCTATGTCCGCTTCGTCGGCCCAGGTGTCGTTGTTGATGTCGAAGGGCCAAGCTGGATCGTTAACATCGTCCGGACAATTATCCCTCGGATTCGTCCCCATGTAAAACTCAAATGGATCAGGGATTGTATCCCCGTCTGCGTCCGGGCTTACCGGGTCAGGGTCGCAATTGTCCTCGAGGCCGTCTCCGTCGAAGTCGCTCCCCTCTTGATCGCAGACCTTGACCGTCTGTTCGGTAGAACCGCATCCCACGAAGTTACCCTGTTCATCATACATGGGTTCAGACCCCTC
>JALHUG010000288.1 GCA_022866185.1 Dehalococcoidia bacterium | reverse complement strand
GAGACGATGCGGGTGCCGCTGGACCTCTCGGCCTTCTCCACCGAGTTGAGGATGGACTCGGTGGCCTGCTGGATGTTGTCCACCATCCCTCTGTTTATGCCGCCGGTGGGAGCGATGCCCACGCCCGTGATGCGCATCTCGCCCTCGGGCGTCAACTCGCCCACCAGGGTGCACACCTTGGTGCTGCCCACGTCGATGGCTGCGAAGTTGCCGTTGCGATACATTTCTCTCTCCCCTTTCAGCGAAGGGAGGGTCTTTCGCCGAACCTCAGGTCGAGTACATGTCCCTGCATCTCCTGGCGACCGAGCCTCTGCTCCAGGGCTTGCCAGACGGCCAGCTTGTATTGCAGGCCGAGGCTATCGCCCATGATCACGCTGTAGCCGGCGTCGGTTATCAGGGACAGACCCTCGCGGTCATTATATTCCAGGCGCACCAGCCCCATATCGAGGGTGGTGGGCAAAGAATCCAAGAGTTGTTTGGCCAGGTGCACGGCATCGGCGTCGATGACGTCTCCCGGTTGGAAGTAGGCCGAGCTGTCCTGCTGGTAGATGGTGAGCGCGTCCGGCGCAGGCATGGCTCCTTCCAGGACGACGCCGTCGGCGTCCACGACGTACTCGCTGTCCTGGGTGTACCAGTACATCCAAGGTTGCCTCTCCTCGACGACCAGGCGAACGGTGTGGGGCCAGACCCGCTCGGCCTTGACCGACTTGACCATGGTCAGGGCGGCCAGCCGCTCCTGGGCTTCGCCCAAAGGGGCGGTGAACATGCTGTCACCTTCGAGGCCAGCCAGCTCCGCCAGGTAGGGGGCATGCAGGGTCTGGGCTCCCGTCACCTGCACCTCCTGCACCCGGAAGACGGGGGCAAGGTACAGGGCCAGGCCGCCGCCGATGATGCCTGCCAGCACCAGGAGCATCAGCAGCCGTCGCCACAGCCGCGGGCCACCTGGATCCTCGCCCTCCCTCAGCAGGACGTGGCCCCGCAAGGGGCGCCCTGATGTGTACTGCCATTCGCCTCTATGCACGCGTTTGCTTCTCCTGATGGCGCTCCAGGCCAAGCTCGATGAGGCGGGCTATCAGGCTGCCATAAGATAGGCCGGCGGCCTCCCAGAGCTTGGGATACATGCTCATGGGCGTGAAGCCGGGTATGGTGTTGATCTCGTTGACGTAGGCCTGGCCATTCTGAGCGAGGAAGAAGTCCACCCGCCCCATGCCGGCGCAATCGATAATCTTGAACACAGCGATGGCCATGGCCCGCAGCCGCTCGCTCACCTCTGGTGGCAGGCTGGCGGGTATGATCAGGCGGGTGCGCGGGTCTTCGTACTTGGCCACGTAGTCGTAGAAGTCACGGCTGAACTCTATCTCCCCCAGGGGCGAGGCCTGGGGATCATCGTTGCCCAAAACGCTGCACTCGATATGGCGGCCCGCGATGGCCTGCTCCACCAGGGCCTTGCGGTCGTAGCGGAGGGCCTCGACCAGGCCGTCGGCTAGGGCTTCCCGCGAGTGGGCCTTGGTGGTGCCGATGCTGCTGCCGCCGTTGGCGGGCTTGACAAAGCAGGGATAGCCCAGCTCGCTCTCTATCTGGCGAACCACGACGGTCATTTCGTTCTTCCACTGAGGCGGGGTGACGACGAGCGAGTGGGGCACGGGGAGGCCCGCCTGGCGGAAGGCCATCTGCTGGAGGACCTTGTCCATGCCCACGGCGCTGGCGGCTACGCCGGCCCCCACGTAGGGAATGCCTAGTATCTCCAGGAGGCCCTGCAGCGAGCCGTCCTCGCCGTAGGTGCCGTGCACCAGCGGAAACAGAACGTCTATCCCCCGAAGGGCGGCCAGAGCCTGGTCGCTGAAGCCGCGGCCGCTGGGCTCCTGGAGGGCGCCCATGCGCTCGCCGCTGATGGCGGCCAGGGCCGCCTGCGTCTCCTGGGGGGTGAGCCAGGTGCCGTCCTTGGTGATGCCCATTGGCACCGCCTGGAAGCGATCCTGGTCGATGGCGGCCATCACCCCCTGGGCGGAGATGAGCGAGACCTCATGCTCGGCGGAGCGGCCGCCGAAGAGGATGCCCACTTGCAGGCCCTTTCCCCTAACCATCGAATCCCTCTCCCACCAGCATCACCTCTGGCTCCAGGCGAAGGCCGAAGCGTTCTTCCACCCTCTCTTGGGCCAGGACCATCAGTGCCTTGACATCGCTGGCGCGGGCGTGGCTGCAGTTGACGATGAAGTTGGTGTGCTTGGGCGAGATCTGGGCGTCGCCGATGCGGTGGCCCCTCAGTCCCACCTGATCGATGAGCCGCCAGGCGGGATGCTCGGGGGTATTTTTGAAGACGGAGCCGGCGTTGCGCTCTCGCGGCTGGGCTGCCTGGCGACGGGCATCCAGCTCGGCTATTCGTGCGGTCAAGGCCTGGGGGTCATCCTCGTGCAGGATCAGGTCGGCGGAGAGGATGACCTTTTCCTGGAGCACGCCGCGAGTGAAGGCGCTGCCGCGATAGCCCAGGGCCAGTTCGTTGGCCGCCAACTCTGCCACTTCGGTGCTGCTGTTGGTGACGCGCACACTGCGCAGGCAGTCGGCCAGGCAGCCGCCATAGGCTCCAGCGTTGTAGATCACCGCTCCGCCCAGGCTGCCGGGGATGCCACAGGCCCACTCCAGGCCGGACAGACCGGCCGGGGAGAGCCGCCGCGCCAGGCCGGCGAGGCTGATCCCCGATTGAGCCCGCACTAGCAGGCTGCCGTTGCCCTGGCGGATGGGCTGGTCGATGCGGTCGCTGCGATTCTCGATGACCAGGCCGCGGATGCCACCATCGCTCACCAGGATGTTGCTGCCGGAGCCGAGGATGAAGAAGGGCACAGCGTGACGGTGAGCGACATCTGTCAGCGCCTGGAGTTGCTCTTCCGAGCGAGCGACGGCGTAGGCATCAGCCGGCCCGCCAATGCCAAAGGTGGTGTGGCGAGACATGGGCTCGCTCAGGCGGACCGTTGCTGCCTGCCGCAGCTCTGCTAGGAACTGGCTGTTCATGGCGCCTTTCTCAGTGCCTCCAGAACCTGCGTTCCCACTTGATCGATGTCGCCAGCACCGATGGTGAAGAAGACATCGCCCGGCCGCAGTGCCTTCATCACTCTTAGTGGCGCCTCTTCCAGCCCCCCGACGTAGCTGGCGGGCGGGCTGTCGATGGCCTGGGCGAGCTCCTGGGCGCTCATGCCCGCCGAGGGCTCCTCGCGGGCGGCGTAGGTTTCGGCGATGAGAAGCTGGTCCACCCCCTGGAAGCAGGTGCGGAAGCCGTCCAGGAGATACTGGGTACGGCTGTAGGTGTGTGGCTGAAACAGGCAGACCAGGCGGCGACCGGGGAAGCGCTGGCGGGCGGCGGCGATGGTGGCCTGAATCTCAGTGGGGTGATGAGCATAGTCATCCATAATAGTGATCTCCGCCGCCTCGCCCACGAACTGAAAGCGTCGCTCAACGCCCCGAAAGCGAGCGAGAGCCTCCCCCACGGCCAGCCGAGGCAGGCCGAGAACGCTTGCCGTGGCGATGGCAGCCAGGGCGTTGTTCACTTGATGGACCCCTGTCAAATGGGTCTCGAAGGCTGTCGAGGGCTCTGCACCGTATTTTAACAGAAAAGTATACCCGCATATACCCTTTGGCGAAATATTTTCCGCGAAAAATCCTCCGTGTTCCTGCAGGCCGTAGCGGATGATCCTGGCCTGAATGGGCGGGTCGTCTTCCGGATGGGCCAGGATGTGGCGAACGGTGGGGTCGTCGGCGCAGGCGATGAGGAAGCCATCGGCTGCCACCTGCGACATGAACTGGCGGAAGGCAGCGGTCAGGCGCTGGAAGCTGCCGTAGAAGTCCAGATGGTCGGGCTCGATGTTGGTGACCACGGCCACCTGGGGCCGATAGTGAAGGAAGGCGCCAGCGAACTCGTCCGCCTCCACCACGATGTGCTCGCCTCGGCCGGCACGAGCGTTGGTGCCCAGGTCGATTACCTCGCCGCCCACCAGGAAGGTGGGGTCGCAGCCAGCCTCTTGCAGCATGAAGGCGATGAGAGCGCTGGTAGTGGTCTTGCCGTGGCTGCCAGCCACAGCGATGGCCTGGCGCCCCTCTAGCAGGCGAGCGATCATCTCCGCTCGCTGGAGAAGGGGCAGGCCACGGCGTTTGGCCTCCACCAGCTCGGGGTTATCGGGACGGGCGGCCGCTGTGTAGACCACCAGCTCGGCGTCGCCCAGGTGGCTGGCAGCGTGGCCCTGGTAGATGGTGACCCCCTCGGCCTGCAGGCGTTCGGTGAGTGGCGACAGCCTCTGGTCGGAGCCGGAGATCTGGTGGCCCCAGGCGAGGAGGACGTGGGCGATGGCCGACATGTGGACGCCGCCGATGCCCACCAGGTGGACGCGGCGGGGGATGCCTTTCGCCGTCACTTGGCTACCTCCAGGAGCAGGCGAGCGATGTCCCTGGCGGCGTCCGGGCGGGCCAGGCGGCGAGCGGCCTCGGCCATGGTGGCCCGTCGCGCCTCGTCGGTCAGGAGCTCGCCCATCAGAGGCAAGAGACCGTTCAGCTTGTTGTCTTCCACCACCAGGGCTGCCCCGGCATCGGCCAGGAAGCGAGCGTTGAAGCGCTGGTGACCGCCGGCGTGGGGGTAGGGCACCAGGATGGCGGGCAGGCCGATGGCCGGCAGTTCGCCCATCACCGAGGCGCCAGCGCGCATCACCGCTAGATCGGCGGCGGCCATAGCCCAGGGCAGGTCCTCGTGCATGTAGCCGTACAGGTGATAGCGGGGGCGTAGGCGGTCGGGCAGGTCGAGGCGCAGGCGGTCCAGTCGCGGTTGGTCGCTAGGGCCGCTCAGGTGGATGAGGTGACATAATTCCAAAAGCTGAGAAAGGGGCCCACCGACCATGCGGTTGAGGGTGCGGGCCCCGTGAGTGGCGCCAGCAATGAAGAGGACACGCTCTTGGGCGTCGATGGCCAGGCGGCGGCGGGCTTCCTCTTTGCCTACCTGCCAGAATGTGGGGCGGATGGGGTAACCCGTGACCACCGTCTTGGCGCGGGGAAGGTAGGCCAGGGAGCGGTCGGTGGTGACGGCCACCCGCTGGGCGAGGCGGGCCATGAAGCGAACTGCCCAGCCGGGGCGGACATCGGGCAGGTAGACCACCAGGGGGATGCGATGGGAGGTGCGGGCGGCTACGGCCATGGGGATGCTGGCATAGCCGCCGGTGGTGAGGACGGCCTGCGGCTGGAACTCGGCGATGGCCGCGCGGGCCTGGGTGACGCCCCTGGCCAGCTTGACCACGCTAGTCGCCAGGCCCCAGGGCGAGCGGCCGCGAATGGCTCCAGCAGCCACGGCACGGAAGGGCAAGCCTGCCCTGGTCACCAGCTCTTTTTCGACGCCGCTGGCCGTGCCGATGTAGAGAGCGTCCAAGGCCTCGCCCTCGCCCAGCTCTTGGGCAAGGGCTGACGCTACGGCCAGGGCAGGATAGACGTGGCCTCCGGTACCGCCGCCGCTGAAGACAACCTTCATCTCCTCTTCCTGCTGAACCCGACCCGGCCTCTGGCGGGTTCTCGCTCCAGATAGCCCCTATCGCGGCCGTAGCGGGACACGCTCAGCAGGACGCCAACGGCGGCCAGGACGGCCATCAGGGACGACCCGCCGTAGCTGATGAAAGGTAGGGGTATCCCTGTGAGAGGTATGGAGCGGGTGATGCCGCCAATGTT
>JALHUG010000287.1 GCA_022866185.1 Dehalococcoidia bacterium | reverse complement strand
TACCTGGGGCCGGAGATGAAGTCCACCGGCGAGGTCATGGGCGTCGACTACACCTTCCCAGCGGCCCTGGCCAAGGCCCTGCTGGCCTCCGACCTGATGCTGCCCCACGAAGGGGCGATCCTGCTGAGCGTCGCCGACCGCAATAAGCCCGAGGCGCTGCCCATCATCCGCCAGCTTGCCAGCCACGGCTACAAGCTGTACGCCACCGAGGGCACAGCCGACATGATCCGGGCGGTGGACCTGTTGGTGGAAATGGTGACCGAGCGGTTGGAGGAGGGCCATCCCAACGTCGAAGACGTGATCCGCGACGGTCTGGTGCAGGGGGTCATCAACACGCCCGGCGGAGGTGAGGCATCAGTCATACGCGACGGCTTTCACATCCGCCGCGCCGCCGCCGAGAAGCGCATCCCCTGCTTCACCTCACTGGACACCGCCCGCGTCGCCGTGGACTCTCTCCTGCACGGCGACGGCGGCTTCACCGTCCAGCGCCTGAGCGAGTATCTTGGGCCGTGAACCTAGAACAAGCTCTGGTCGTCTCCTCCGAGCAGGCGTGTGAGAATACGCGCTTGCTTTGGCTCTCGGCGCCGGCCGTGGGACGAGCCGCTCGGCCCGGCCAGTTCCTGATGATCCGCTGCGGCGAGGGCTGCGACCCCCTCCTGCCGCGGCCGATGAGCTTCCATCGCTTTCGCCAGGTCGGCGACGAGCGGCAGTTCGCTATCCTGTTCGACCGGCGCGGCCGCGGCACCGATTGGCTGTGGCGCCGCCAGCCAGGTGACCTGGTGAGCCTCTTCGGCCCCCTCGGTCGCGGCTACTCCGTCCGGCGCGAGTCGCAGAACCTGCTGCTGGTCGCCGGCGGCATCGGCATCAGCGCCCTGGTGTCCCTGGCCGACGAGGCCATCGCCGGCGGGAGGGCGGTGACCCTGCTCCAGGGGGCGAAGACCGCCGCCAGGCTCTTCCCCTCGTCCTCATTGCCCCCGGAGGTGGAGGTGGCGAGCGCCACCGATGACGGCTCGGCAGGGCATCGCGGCCTGGTCACCGAGCTGCTGCCGCAGTACCTTCCCTGGGCCGACCAGGTCTTCGCCTGCGGGCCCAACGCCATGTACGAGGCCATGGCCGCCGTCATGCGCCAGCAGACGAGCCGCAAGCCGGTGCAGGTGCTGCTGGAGGAGCACATGGCCTGCGGCATGGGCGTCTGCTACTGCTGCGCCGTGTTCACCCGCCGCGGCGTGCGCCTGGTGTGCAAGGACGGCCCTCGCTTCGAGCTGCGGGAGGTCTTTCCTTGATATAGGATGCGGTGAGAGTGATGATCTCCGCCGACGGCGAACCCGTCACGACCGGCAGACTTGCTTGCGGGCATGGATCAGTTGATGCTATGCTGAGCGTTGAGGGAACGCAGGGAGGGAGGCATGCCGTTTTTGATCTTTCAACAGTTGGGGCCTTTCGAGATAATACTCATCGTGCTGGCCATTCTTCTCGTCTTCGGCGTGGGCAAGGTGGCAGACCTCGGCGGTGCCCTGGGGCGCTCGATCCGCGAGTTCCGCCGCGAGCTGAAAGAGGGTCAGGAGGAGGAGCAGAAGGTGGAGGCAACGAAGGTCGAGGGAAAGAGCGAGGAGGAGAAGAAGAGCTAAGCGAGCGCGCGCCTCCGTCGGAAAGCAAATAAGCCAGCCGTGGGCTGGCTTATTTTATCGCTGCAGGCGTATCCTTACTGCTCTTCGATGGTCACGGAGAGGATCTCGTCGCCGGGCGGCGCGTTCGGGTCGCGCCATTCTCTCGCCGTGAGCGATCGGACGACATCCATGCCCTCAGCGCCCTCAACCACCTGTCCGAATACCGTATTGTGGCCCGTCAACTGAGGCAGGTCCTGAAGAGCTATGAAGAACTGGCTCCCGTTAGTGGTGCGGGCTTCTCTGTCCTCGGCCATGGCTACCGAACCGGCAATATGCTCCTTGTCATTCGTCTCTGTGGCCAGGGTGTAGCCGGGCCCATCTTCGCCTGTGCAGGTGACGGCCTCGCTCGCCGTGCACGTTGGGTCTCCTGTCTGAGCGGCTAGTTCAGGATCGACGAAGTAGAAAACAAGGCCGTTGTAGAAGCCATCGCGCGCCAGGAACACGAAGTTGTTCACCGTTTGCGGCGCCGCATCATCGAATAGCTCCACACGGATGTTCCCCTTCTGGGTCTCGATCACCGCGAAGTACTGCTTACTGGTGTCGATGGTCATCTCGGGTGGGTTGGGGTAGGTCTTCACCGTTCGGGGCTCGACCGTGGGAGTGGCTTCTGCCGTTTCCTCCGCCACGGTCGGCGTGGGCGTGATGGTAGCTGCCGTGTGCTTGCTGCCGCTTCTCATGGTTCCCGACATGAAGGCGCTTGCCGCTATGCTGCCAGCGATGGCTATAAGGGCAATGATGTAGAAGGCGCGAACGTTGAACAGAAGGGATACGGGGAAGGGGGGCTTAGCCCGCGTTTGAGCAGCCAGCGACTCGCGCCGCAGCCGCCCTGGTAGTCGCCCTCGCCGTCGTTTTTCCCTGCCCAGAATCGATCACCCCTTTGCTAATGGTACCCCCGGCGGGACTCGAACCCACGCACCCGGCTCCGGAGGCCGGCGCTCTATCCAACTGAGCTACGGGGGCTCGCATCAATCATAGACCGGTCGGCCCTTCTCGACAAGTGTTGTCGTGTTTCAAGCGATGTGAGAGGTCAAGTGAAAGACTACGCTTGGCATCAACTCCCACTCTAGGCGGATGGCAGGGCGGGTGTGCTATCCTTCTAGCCGTGATGGCCGCTCGCCTTGACGACATCGGCATCCTGAAGCCCATCCTC
>JALHUG010000286.1 GCA_022866185.1 Dehalococcoidia bacterium | reverse complement strand
GTCCTCATACATCACGTGGTAATCGCGCTGGATCACGCCGTCGGCGCCCGGGTCCAGGACCACGGACTGCCCCATGTCCATCGTGGGGTCATCCTGATAGATCACCGCGCAGGGGATGGCCTCATCCACCGTCTCCGATTCCTCCCACACTCGAACCACGCTAATGGCCAGGCCATCCTTCACGGGGGCATCGAGGGCAGGCTCCACCCGGTCGAGGGTGTTCAGCGAGACGCCGGCTTCGTCCAGGACGGCGGCCACGCTGGCCTTGCGGCTGTGGATCGTTGTGGCATCTCCGCCCACCGACAGGGAGAGCTCCCTGGCGTGCTCGATGTAGACGTGGGTGCCAGCGGTCACGAGGCTTCCAGCCGATGGAGACAGGTAGTCGGCGTGCTCGATGACAACGCCCTTCTCGGCCAGCAGCTCGCTGACGGTGGAGGCGGCGGAGACCGTGCTCACGCTCAGCCCGTCTTCGTGCAGGACGACGGGCACTGCCTGGGGCCGGGCCTCGCCGTTCAGGGCAGCGACGCTGATGGCCTCGTCGTCGCCGTCGGGATTAGCGTTACCGTCCAACTCAAGCCTCTGACCCAAAGCGAGCTCAGGGGCGGATCGCTCTGCCTCGCGGGCGGAGCCTAACAGAAACCACAGTGACACGCCTGCCGCCACCAAGAGGACAAGGGATAGGTGGAGGATGCGCCGTGGGGTGAGGGGGAGGGTTGGGGAGATTTTGGCGCCGTCAAGTCTTCCTGGGAGCGCGTCTCTAGGGTAGAGACGCGCCCGGAATGGCTCTCCGGTCAATATATTCCTCGTTTAGAATTGGGCGTGCCCGGTGCTCTGGGTAGAGTGGCCGTGCACCTGCTGTCGATCTCGCCCGTAGGCTTGCTCCCGACAGCCAACTCCAACCAGGTTGACCTGCGGCACCCGAAACTAACCACTTACCGCTGCTCCCTTCCGGGCCTGACGGGGTTCGTAGCGTTCCGCTGCGCAGGGCCAGGTTATCAACGCTACTTATCGAGGGCAGTCCCTCCGGTGCCAAGACCTCGAGCAGGGATTCAACCCCGCTATAGCGGATTGCGGGTTCAGGGCACCGCTAGCTCCCCGTCTAGCACGGCCAAGTCAGCATGCTACATAAACGGAGAGCTTCTGTCAAGGTGGTTTTCCACACGTGGGCAACCGCTTGAAGTGCCGTTGGCTCTATTGTAGAATGGGCCAAGTCTATAGAAAGGGAATTTCTTGTGAATGTTCGCAAGGCGGTGATCCTGGCCGCTGGCTACGGCACTCGCTTCCTGCCCGCCACCAAGGCCATCCCCAAGGAGATGCTGCCCCTGGTGGATAGGCCGGCCATCCAGTACGTGGTGGAGGAGGCGGTCAGGGCTGGTCTGGAACAGATCATCATGGTGACGGCTGCCGCCAAGCGCGCGGTGGAGGATCACTTCGACCGCGACCGCGAGCTGGAGCGGTGGCTGGAGCAGAAAGGCAGCATCCAGCAGGCAGACGAGATGCGCCGGGTGGCCGGTTTGGCGGATATCGTTTGCGTGCGCCAGAAGGAACGCCTGGGCATCGGCCACGCTGTGCTGATAGCGCGCTCGCTGGTGGGCGACGAGCCCTTCGCCCTCTTCTTCCCCGACGATATCATCGAGAGCAACGTGCCGGCCATCAAGCAACTGATGGACGTCTTCCAGCGGCATGGCGGCAGCGTCCTGGCGGTGCAGCGTGTGCCCCGCGAGGAGATCCACCACTACGGCGTGATCGAACCTAAACCGCTAGAGGACAGGGTCTACCAGGTGCTGGGCATCGTCGAGAAGCCGCCGGCCGAGAAGGCCCCGTCCGATCTGGCCGTCGTCGGGCGCTACGTGCTGACGCCGGCCATCTTCCCCATCCTGGCGAGCACGCCGCCGGATGCGAATGCGGGCGGGGAGATCCAGCTCACCGATGGCATTGCCCGACTGCTGGACACGGAGCCGGTCTTCGCCTGCCGCTACGAGGGGAAGAGGTTCGACGTGGGGCG
>JALHUG010000285.1 GCA_022866185.1 Dehalococcoidia bacterium | reverse complement strand
TTCAGGTCGATGCCGGCGCTGCGCATCTTTCGCCGTAGCTGATCCATCTCCGGCACGGTCAGGCCGCGATAGTCAGCCCCCACGGCGATGGTGCTGCGAGCGATGCGCTCTCGCAGCTCTTCCACCATCTGTTCCTTCTTAGGCGTGGGCATAAGCGCTCCTTAGCAGCCTCGAACTTAAAAGCCCCTGCCACAGCAAGGCAAGGGCTTTCCTTCTCCCCTCCGAGGGCTGTACCGCAGCTTCCGGCCGCGATATTCCCTCGTTGCCTCGGCGGGCATCGTCCAGGACGTTTGAGGGCCATCGGCCCGCCCGCTGTCTGTGGCCTATCGCTCTATTCGATTATAGACTCTAGCTGGTGGTCAGGGATAGGGTGGGTAGGAGGTCGAGCTTTATCCCTGGGCCCATAGTCGTTGTCAGGGTTGCGCTCTTGATGTACTGACCCTTGGCCCCCGTCGGCCTGGACTTGACGATGGCTTCCACCAGGGTGGCCATGTTCTCCAGAAGCTGCTCTTCGGCCAGGCTTACCTTGCCCACTGGCACGTGCACAAGGGCGGTGCGGTCGAGACGAAACTCGACCCGGCCCGCCTTGGCGTCGCGGACGGCCCTGGGCAGGTCCGCAGGCTCCACCACTGTGCCGGAGCGAGGGTTGGGCATGAGCCCGCGCGGGCCGAGGATGCGACCGAGGCGAGTGACCTTACTCATGGCATCCTTGGTGGCCAGGGCCACATCGAAGTCAGTCCAGCCGCCCTCGATCTTCTTCACCAGGTCCTCGCTGCCCACGTAGTCGGCGCCGGCCTCCTCCGCCAGCTTGACCCCTTCCCCCTCGACGAACACCACCACCCGCACCTTCTTGCCGAGGCCGTGGGGCAGTACCACAGTGCCCCGCAACTGCTGCTCGGCGTGGCGGGGGTCGAGGCCGGTGCGCAGGTGCAGCTCGACGGTCTCATCGAACTTGGCGAAGGAGACCTCCTTGGCCAGCTTCACCGCCTCGCGGGGGTGATAGCGCAGGCTGCGGTCTACCTTCGCTAGGGCTTCCTCGTACTTCTTGCCGTGCTTGGGCATCGCTAACCTGCCGTCTCCCCCACCTCTACGCCCATGCTGCGAGCGGTGCCCTCCACCATGCGCATGGCCGCCTCGATGTCGTCGGTGTTCAGGTCCCTCATCTTGATCTCAGCGATCTCCCGTAGCTTTTGGCGGGGGATCTCTCCTACCTTCTCCCGCTTCTGCGTGGGGCTCCCCTTTTCCAGCCCCAGCGCCTGCTTGATCAGCTCCGAGGTAGGGGGCGTCTTCAGAACGAAGGTGAACGAGCGGTCCTCGTAGATGGTGATCTCCGCCGGGACGATGGTTCCCGCCTGGGAGGCAGTGCGGTCGTTGTAGTCCTTGCAGAAGGCCATGATGTTGACCCCATGCTGGCCCAAGGCCGGGCCCACCGGCGGGGCGGGGGTGGCCTTGCCCGCATCGAGCTGGATCTTAAGGACGGCGCGGATTTTCTTGGCCAATCTACAGCCTTTCCACCTGGAGGAAGTCGAGCTCCACAGGCGTCTCCCGCCCGAAGAAGGAGACCAGAACCTTCACCTTCCCCTTCTCCAGGTTGATACCGTCCACGGTGCCGATGAAGTCGATAAAGGGGCCGTCGGTGATGCGCACGCTCTGGCCGACAACAAAGCCCACCTTGACCCTGGGCTCCTCGGACCGCATCTGGCGGAGGATAGAGGCGACCTCGGCCTCCTCCAGCGGCGTGGGATGATGGCCAGAGCCGACGAAGCCGGTAACGCCAGGGGTGTTGCGCACGACATACCAGGCACGACTGGAGCGCGCTCGCTCCTCGGTGGGGACCGAGGAGTCATCCTCCTTCTTCAGCTCTATCATCTGCACCAGCACGTAGCCAGGAAAGATCTTTCGAGGGACGGTGCGCCGCTGGCCATCGCGGATCTCGATCTCGTCCACGCAGGGCACCACTACCTCAAAGATGAGGTCCGCTACGTCCATGTTCTGGACGCGGTGCTCCAGGTTGGTCTTGACCTTGTCCTCGTAGCCGGAGTAGGTGTGGATGACGTACCAGCGGCGGCCATCGTCCGGCCGCTGCTCTTTCTTCTGACGCTGCTGCTCCTCAACCGCACGAGCCTCCGCCACCGATTCCTGGGGAGGAGCGGGCTCTTTCACCGCCGAGGTCTTCTTCCTACGCGCTGCCACTTACTCCACCGCCCTATCGTAAGAGGATGTGCTCTGCCAGCCAGGCAAAGCCCACATCGAGACCGCCCAAGGCAGCGCCGATGACAACGGACACTATCAGCACGACTACGGTCAGGTGGATGGTGTCCTGACGGGTGGGCCACACCACCTTGCGCAGCTCCGAGATGATATCGGCAATCCAGCGAGGGCGCCAGGAGAGAATCCCACCCTTGGCCTTGGCGGACGCCGCCCGCGGTGCCGCTCGGGGGATGGCCCGGCCCCCTCGCTTGGGGTCCTTGGCGACCGCCGGAT
>JALHUG010000284.1 GCA_022866185.1 Dehalococcoidia bacterium | reverse complement strand
TCCGGAAAGCGAAGATGTTCTTGCCGCTGGCGGCGGTGGCCAGCTCGTCCTCGCGGATGGCCTTGAGCACGCGGCCCCACGGCGAGCGGGCCCCCCGTTCGATGGCGATGAAGATGATGACCAGGACGACGACGGCGATGGCCCGGTAGATGAACTTGTAGTCCGGCGGCGATACCAGGTCGTGCAAGGGCCGCGGTATGCCCGTCAGGCCACGGGTGCCGTTCACCAGCCCCTCTTCTTCGATGGCGATGCGCCGCAAGACTTCCGCCACGCCGATGGTGGCGATGGCCAGGTAGTCCTCCCGCAGGCGCAAGGCGGGGATGGCGATCAAGAAGGCCACGATCCCCGATACCACGGCCGCAGCCAGCGCCCCCAGAACGAAACCGGTCAGCCCGTGCAGGTTCAGCGGCCCCAGGCCCTCGGCCAGGTTCAACCCCCCCACATACTTCACGAACTCGCTGCTAGAGGGCTCCTTGGTCACAAGGGCGCTGGTGTAGGCGCCGACCATGAAGAAGGCAACGATGCCGAAGTTGAAGATGCCGGTGTAGCCCCACTGCACGTTCAGTCCCAGGGTGAAGATGGCGAAGATAGCCACGGTGGTGGCAAATACCGTGAGGAACGAGATGAACCCCTCCAGGCTCGCAGAGTCGTTGGCGGAGATGCCGACGATGCCGGCTGTGATGGCCAAGACGGCCAGGAACGCAACGAGCCTTCCCCTGTCCATCAGGTCTTCCCAAACAAGCCGCGCGGCCGCACCAGCAGTACGAGGATGAGGATGCCGAAGGCCACCGCTGGCTTGTAGCCCGGCACTCCGAAGGGCGGAAAGGGCAGGTCGATGCCGACGAACACCTCCTGCGAGATGCCCACGATCATCGCCCCTACCAGAGCGCCCTGCGGACTGCCCAGCCCGCCGAGGATGGCGCCGGCAAACAGCGGCAGGAGGAGGGTGAAGCCCAGCTCCGGCTTCAGGTTGGATTGGATACCTAGCAGGATGCCGGCCACCGCCGCCAGCGCCCCGCCGATCATCCACGTCCACATCACTACCTGCTCAGTATCGATGCCGCTCACGCGGGCCAGGTCAGCGTTGTCGGACATGGCACGCATGGCCTTCCCCATCTTGGTCCGGAAGAGCAACAGGTAGACCAGGGCCATCAACAGGATGGATGTGGCGACGATGAATATCTGGTCCGGCTTGAGCATGATGTCGAAGGGGAGCTCCCTGGCCGGATGGATGCCGTACACATATAGCTGCTGATCGGGGCCCCACCACAGCAGCATGATCGCCCGCAACATGATGGCTATCCCCAGCGAGGCGATCGCCAGCACCACGGTGCTGCTACCCCGCCGGCGCAGCGGTCGGTACACCACCCGGTCGATGGCGACGGAGACGGCGGCCAGCACGGCCATGGACACGAGGATGGCGAAGATCATCCCCCAGCCGAAGGAGAGAGGCCCGATGGAGCCACCGCCCACCAGGGCGGCAAGGGCAATGTAAGCCCCGAACATCATCATGTCGCCGTGGGCGAAGTGGGCAAACTTGAGGATGCCAAAGATGAGAGTGATGCCCAGGGCGCCCAAGGCGATGATGCTGCCGACGATAATGCCGGTCACCAGGTATTGGCGGGCGTCGACGACGCCCACCACCAGTAAGAGGCCGATGAGCAGCCAGAGACCAACAGTCCCCGCCTTCTCCGCCCGCCCACCGTACTCGCGGCGGGCCCAGCCGATCAGTGCTGCTGCTCGCGTCAGGGATCGAACCATGCGCGGTCCTCAGTCACCCAGATAGAGCCTGCCCACCTCCTCGCTCTCCAGCAGGCTTTCGCCGCTGCCCTCCAGACGGTTCTGCCCCATGGCCAGAACGTATCCCCGGTGGGACAGCTTCAACGACTCTCTGGCGTTTTGCTCTACCATTACGATTGACACTCCGGAGCGATTGATGTCCTGGATCTTGGCGAAGACCAACTGCACCATGTTGGGAGCGAGGCTGGCCGAGGGCTCATCGAGCAGGAGAAGACGAGGCTCCAGCATCAGGGCGCGGCCAAGGGCCAGCATCTGCCGCTGCCCTCCCGATAGCTTCCCTGCCCGGGTGTGGCGCCGCTCGATCACATCGGGGAAGAGAGCCAAGACTTCTTCGATCTTTGCGCGGTAGTTGTCGCGGCGAATGAAGGCGCCCATCTCCAGGTTCTCCTGGACGGTGAGCGTAGGGAAGACGTTGTCGGACTGGGGCACATAGCACATCCCTCTGCGCACTAAGGCCTGGGGAGGCTGGCCGGTTACGTTCTCGCCGTCCAAGAAGATCGCGCCGCGCTTGCAGGGAAGCAGGCCGAAGACGGTCTTCAGAAGGGTGGACTTACCCGCCCCATTGGGCCCGATGATGGTGACAATCTCTCTTTCCTCCACCTTGATGGAGACGCCATGCAGGATCTCCACCTCCCCGTAGCCTGACACCACGTCGCGGGCCTCCAGTACGGTCACCGATATTGCCCTCCTAGATATGCCTCCAGGACGCGTTCGTCGGCCTTGATCTCCTCAGGCAGGCCCTCGGCGATCTTCTCACCCTCGCTCAGGACGATGACTGGGTTGCATAGCCTGGTCACCAAGTCCATGTCGTGCTCGATGATGAAGAAGGTGATCCCCTTCTCGTAGCACAGCTCCTCGATGGAGGCCACCAGGCGTTTCATGAGGGTAGGGTTGACTCCTGCCCCTGGTTCGTCCAGGAGGACGAGCTCGGGGTCGCACATGAGGGTGCGGGCCAATTCCAGGAGCTTCTTCTGCCCCGAAGAGAGGTTGCCGGCGGACTCGTTGCGCAGGTGCCACAGGTTGACGAACTCCAGCACCGCCAGCGCCTTCTCCTGGATCGCCCGCTCCTGCCTCCGTACTAGGAAGGGCAAGAACCAGGGGCCCCAGAGGTTCTCGCCCAACTGGTCCCTAGGCACCAGCATCAGGTTCTCCAGGACGGTCATCCACTTGAGTTCCCGTGGCACCTGAAATGTGCGGACAATTCCCTTCCTAAACACCCTGTGCGGGGGAAGGCCGTCGATTCGCTCTCCCTTGAAGAAGATCCCGCCGGCGGTAGGCTTCAGGAAGCCGGTGACCAGGTTGAAGAGGGTGGTCTTGCCGGCGCCGTTGGGCCCGATAAGGCCGGTGATGGTGCCCTCCGATACCTGAAGAGAGCAGCGGTTGATGGCTTTCAACCCGTCGAAGCTCTTGACTACTTCCCGTATCTCCAGCAGAAGCGCCACGGTAGTGCTCCCGACTACATGAGCATTGTCAGGTGGAATGCACTCCTTATGATACGCCCAGTATAGCGAACTTGGCCTTGCAGCGCCATCGGCTTCGGCAGCCTGAGGCGATGAGGGGCGCTTAGGGGCGTCTTTCCCCGCCAACGAGCGCTATGCTATGATCATCCTGTGCTGGGGGGAGCCAGGCGTTGATTTTTGCTTATAAAGACCTTCTGGAAACTAACCCGCGGGCCTTTCTTGTCCTCGTTGGGGCGGTGGTCACCGCCTTGCTGGTAGGTATTACCGTCCACGAGTTCAGCCACGCCTTTGCTGCCACCCGTCTGGGCGACCCTACGCCCCGGTATCGCGGTCGGCTGTCTCTAAACCCGCTGGCGCACCTCGATCCGGTGGGAACCATGCTCCTGTTCATGGTCGGCTTCGGCTGGGGGAAGCCGGTAGAGGTTAACCCGCGCCTGATGCGCGGCGACCCCAAGACGAACATGGCCCTGACGGCAGCCGCCGGCCCCCTCTCGAACCTGGTGGTGGCCGCGCTGGCCGGGCTTGCCATCAAGCTGGATGTCGTCCCCTGGCGCTCGCCCTTCAACGTGCCCAATCTCGCCTACTGGAGCGCGGATGACTATCTTGGCCTCTACCTCAGCTCCATCGTCCTGTTTGGTATCCTCCTGGCGCTATTCAATCTCACCCCTCTGTGGCCCCTGGACGGCTTCTCCGTGGCCGTTGGCATCCTGCCTCGTGATCTGTCACAGGAGCTGGAGCGGGTGCGGCTCTGGGGACCTGGGCTCCTTCTGCTGTTCCTCTTTGGCATACCCTTCCTCACAGGCTGGAATCCCTTCTTCGACCTGCTGCGGCCGGCCGTGAATGGGGTGGCCAGCTTGTTGACGGGCGTTGGTGATCCCAATGTCTTCGGCTAGGACAGCCTACCGCATACGCCAGTTCTTCGCCTCTCTGGGGGCTGGCCTGAGCCCGCAAGAGCGGCAGATTGTTGCCGCTCGTCTCAGCCAGGAGCAGGAGCGCCTGTTCTACGCCATGACGGCCCGAGACCAGCGCCACTGCCTGGACATCTTCCGTGCGCTGGCGAGGACAGGCTGCCAGGACGAGGAGGTGCTGCTGGCTGCCCTCTTGCACGACGTGGGCAAGGGGCCCGTCCGTTTGTGGCATCGGGTGACCTACGTCCTTCTGAGGGCGGTATGGCCGCGCCTGCTGGCTCGCCTGACCCAGCCCAAGGGTCGGGGCTGGCGGCAGGCCATGGCCTCCTTGGAGAACCATGCCGCCCGCGGTGCTGCCCTGGCGGAGGCCGCCGGTACGCCAGCGCCGGTGGTGGAGCTTATTCGCCACCACCAGAGGGCCGACGCCAGTGACGCGCGCCTGGCCCTCCTGAGGGCGGTCGACGATTCCTGCTAGCCGGCCTTAGGGGAGAGCTCTGTGGAACGTATAACCATCATCGGCCTGGGCCTCATCGGTGGCTCCCTGGGCCTGGCGCTGAAGGCGGCCAAGCTCACGGGCATTGAGATCGTGGGCTACGACAAGGACAAGCTGGCTGCTGGCGAGGCGCGGCGGCTGCGGGTCGTCGACAAGTCGGAGCCCGTCCTGCAAAGGGCGGTGCGCGATGCCAGCCTGGTGATTATCGCTACGCCCATCATGGCCATCCGCGGCGTGATGGAGGAGATAGCGGGCGAACTGCGGGAGAACTGCGTCGTCACGGACACCGCCAGCACCAAAGCCATCGTCATGGAGTGGGCTAGCCAGCTTCTGCCCGTCACGGTCAGCTTCGTGGGAGGCCACCCCATGGCCGGCAAAGAGACAGCCGGTGTCCAGAATGCCGAGGCGAAGCTGTTCGCTGGCAAGCCCTACTGCATCATCCCTGCCCCCGACGCCAGCGAAGGGGCGGTGCGAGTGGTCACCGGCATCGTTCAACTCCTCGGCGCCCGTCCCTTGTTCATTGGCGCCGAGGAGCATGACCGCTATGTAGCGGCGGTGAGCCATCTCCCTCTCGTCCTGTCCAGCGCCCTGTTCACCCTGGTGCGCAGCAGCCCCGCCTGGCCGGAGCTGGCGGCTCTGGCCGGCAGCGGCTTTCGCGATGCTGCCCGCCTGGCCTCTACCGATGCCGAGCTCAGCCATGACATCTGCCTGACCAACCGGGAGAGCGTTCTTCACTGGCTGGATCGCATGGTGGAGGAGCTGGGACGCTACCGAGAGCTGCTCCAGCAGGGGCAGGAAGAGGAGCTGTTCAAGACCTTCGCCAGGGCCCAGCTAGATCGCGACACCTACGTCGCCGCTGGGCCGCCCGTCCGCGAGCCAGTGGCGGCGGAGGAGCTGCTCACCAGCGGCGAGCAGCTAGCCGCGTTGCTGGTGGGCGAGCGCTTGGTGCGGCGGGTGAAGGACATTGGTAAGCTGCTGGATGGTAGGCAAGAACGCGTTCGCCGTAAGGGAGTGGAGGGTCGCGACGAGCCATGAGAAAGATGATCTGCTCACTACGCAGGCTTCGGGGAAGCATCGAGCTGCCGGGCGACAAGTCTGTCTCGCACCGGGCGCTCATCCTCAACGCTATCGCCCGGGGCGAGGCGGTGGTGGAGAACTTCCAGGGCGGCGCCGACTGCCTGGCCACCCTGCGCTGCCTGAGGGCCCTGGGCGTGAAGATCGAATGGGACGGCCAAGGGCCCCTGCGCATTCACGGCGGCGGCCGCTTCGGTCTGAGGGAGAGCGGCGATGTGCTCAACGCCGGCAATTCGGCCACCACCATTCGTCTGCTGGCCGGCCTTCTGGCTGGCCAACCGTTCTTCTCGGTGCTAACCGGCGACGCCTCCCTGCGCTCGCGCCCGATGGAGCGGGTGGTGGACCCGCTACGGGCCATGGGGACGCGCATCCGGGGGCGAGCGGGGGGCACTCACCCTCCGTTGGTCATCGAGGGCGGCCCTCTCAGGGGCATCCGCTATCGCCTGCCAGTGGCCAGCGCCCAGGTTAAGTCGGCCCTCAGCCTGGCTGCCCTCTACGGGGAGGGCGAGACTGTCCTGACGGAGCCGGCGCCCTCGCGTGACCACACCGAGCGGATGCTGCGGGCCATGGGGGTCGAAGTCGTGGGCGAAGAGGGTGGCGGCCTGCGGATATCGCCTCCGCAGCGGGAGCTGACGCCCCTCAGCCTGCGGGTGCCGGGCGATATCAGCGCTGCCGCCTTCTGGATGGTGGCCGCTGCGGCCCACCCGGACGCCGAGATCAGGCTCATCGGTGTGGGTGTAAACCCCACTCGCAGCGGCATCATCGACGCCCTGGCCAGCATGGGGGCCAGCATCGCTCTGGAGGAGGAGCGCATGTGGGGTGCTGAGCCGGTGGCCGACATCGTGGTTCGCTCCTCGTCGCTGCGGGGAACAGTCATCGAGGGGCCGCTCATCCCCCGTCTGATCGATGAGATTCCGGTGCTGGCGGTGGCTGCATCCCTGGCTCAAGGCGAGACGGTCATTCGCCAGGCGCGCGAGCTGCGGGTGAAGGAATCGGACCGGATTCGCACCACCGTCCTGGAGCTGCGGCGGCTGGGGGCGAGCATCGAAGAGTTGCCGGATGGCATGATTATCCAGGGCGTGGGCTGCCTGCAGGGCGGGGTGTGCGCTAGCCACGGCGACCATCGCCTGGCCATGACTATGGCGGTGGCCGGGCTCCTGGCTCAGGGCGAGACAGTGGTGCGGGGTGCTGAGGCGGCATCTGTTTCCTATCCCGATTTCTGGCATCATTTGGAGCAGCTTTCCTCCCATCGCTAGATGGAAAGCAATGCCAGGGATTGGGGAGCAGGAAGGGAGCAAGCCATGACGATAGAGCTATTGGCTGTTGGCTTCAGGAACTTCATAGCCCTCAATCGGGTGATCGCTATTGTGTCCGCGGGGTCGGCTCCTATTCAGCGCCTGGTGCGCGAGGGTAAGAAAGAGGGGACGGTCATCGACATAACCAGCGGGCGCCGCACCAAATCGGCTATCTTCATGGATAACGGTCGGATCATACTGACCGCCATCACCCCCGAGACAATCAGCGGGCGGGTGGCAGCCGTCGGTCAGGAGGGTGTTCATGCCAGGGCCGGCCGGGAAGAAGAGAGCTAAGGGGCCGCGCGTGCGGGGGGACAAGGCTGGTTCCGACGCACCCTCGCGCCATCCCCTGCTGGTGGTGCTCTCCGGCCCTTCTGGGGTGGGGAAGGATTCCGTCCTGGCTGGTCTGAAGGCCAGGGGAGGCGGCTATCACTTCGCGGTCACTGCCACTACTCGCCCCCCGCGGCCCGGCGAGGTGGACGGCCGCAGCTACCACTTCCTGACGCGCCAGCGATTCGAGGAGATGGCGGCGGCGGGCGAGCTGCTGGAGAACGCCGTCGTCTACGACGAGCGCTACGGCGTGCCCAAGGCGCAGGTACGGGAGGCCCTGGCCCGCGGCCAGGACGTCGTCATGCGCACCGACATCCAGGGGGTAGCCGCCATCAAGGGAGCCGTGCCCCAGGCGGTGACCATCTTCCTGGCGCCTGCCTCCGTCGCTGAGCTGGAGGAGCGGCTGCGGCTGCGCGGGGCCGATTCGGAGGAGCAGCTTCGTCTGCGCCTGGCCACGGCTCGCCGCGAGATGGACGCCGCCTGCCACTTCGACCACGTGGTGGTGAACGCCGAGGGCAAGCTGGAGGAGGCGGTGGCCGAGGTGGAGCGCATCATCGCCGCCGAGAGGGCACGCGAAGGCCGGGGACCGATACAATTGTGAGGCCCTGAGTGCGTGGGGATCTTTGCCAGATGTGATAGAATGTATGGTGGGAGAGTAATGGCGACAGTATATTGTCTCAAATGTCGGGCCAAGAGGGACATGCGAAACCCTCAGCAGGTCACGCTGAAGAACGGACGGCCAGCCACTAAGGGCACGTGTCCCGCCTGTGGCACTTCGATGTATCGCATCGGCTGTGCGGATTCCTCTCGAGGGTCGACTCGCGGCGTGAGGGGCATCCTCAAGGGGAGAACCTCGCTGACAGACGCTCTCCTGAGGTCTAGGCGTGAGCACGCTCGGGGTTGATATCTAGCTCTCCCTCGCCATCCTTTGTTCTTGACAGCTTTGCCCTGCTTGCCTACCTGGGCGACGAAGCAGGCGCCGACCGCGACCGGGAGTTCTCGGACGACCATCATGACACCGCTCGACTGACGGATGGACGCCGAATCGCCACAGATGCCCGTCGGGAGATGCTGAGCAGCACGCCCACGCCGGCCAGGGTGGCCATCAGGGACGACCCGCCGTAGCTGATGAAAGGCAGGGGCACCCCCGTGAGAGGTATGGAGCGGGTGACGCCGCCAATGTTTATCAGCGTCTGATAGGCGATCCAGCCTACGATGCCTACCGCCAAGTAGACGCCGAAGCGATCGGGGGCATTGAAGGCTGTCCGTACGCCTCGATAGACGAAGAGGGCGAACAGGGCAATGACCAGGGCGACACCCACAAAGCCTAGCTGTTGACCGATGACCGCGAAGACGCCAGCGGTGTGGGCGCCCGGTACGGCGACATAGTCGCGGCCGGCCTGCCAGCCCAGGCCGGTGCCACCGCCGCTGCCCAGGACCCTCAGGAGCTGGAGGACTTGGAAGCCGGAGCCCTGCGGGTCTTGCCCGGGCTCGAGGAAGGAGAAGATGCGCTCCAGTCGATAGTGGGCCAAGAAAATGATGGCCCAGCTAATGAGTTCACCTCCTAGGATGAGCGCAAACAGGTGCCTGTAGGCTGCCCCCGCTACGAAGAAGAGCGTGCAGGTGGTGAGGACGATGATGATGGTTGTGCCCATGTCGGGCTCAACGATCACCAGGCTGGCCACCAGGCCGACCATCAGGACGAAGGGCAGGAAGCCCGCCCAGAAGTGCTTGATACCGTCGCCGTGGCTGCGGCTGGCCAGCCAGGCCGAGATGTAGACGATGATGGCCAGCTTGGCGAACTCCGATGGCTGGATTGGCGGCAACGGCCCCAGAGCAAGCCAGCGGCTGGCGCCGTCGCGCTCGATCCCGACGCCCGGCAACAGGACGGCCAGGAGGCCCACCAGAGCGATGGCCATCATGCCTATGCTCAGGGGCTGGAGAAGGTGGTAGTCGAGCCGCATGAACAGGCACAGCAGCACCAGCCCCACCAGGGCGAAGGCCGCCTGGCGAGCGATGAAGTAGTTGGTGTCGCCGTACTCCAGCTTGGCGACGGCGAAGCTGGCGCTGTAGACCGTCAGCAGGCCCACCACCAGCAGGGCAGCGGTGGCCCAGATAAGGATGTAGTCAGGGGAAGCATGCCCCCTCAGCCATACTGCGCCCCGCGGCACTCCCAAAAGTAAGCGACGCAATCCCACCACGGTTATCAGGAGAGCCAGCACCGCCACGCCCAACAGGACCCGCACAGCGTGGACCAACCCTGCGTTGTACGTCACGACCAGTCCACCTGCTATGAGGACGGCGGCCGCAGGCAACAGGACGTACCCGATGCCAAGCTGCCCAAGCCGCCAGGTGACATCCCCCGGTATGCTAATCAAGAAGCGCAGTAGGATGTGGATACCTATCGCGTCGGGCGCGTAGCCCGCCGCACGGGCGTCCTGCTGGTGTTCGTACAGGTCGCCCGCAATCTCCGTGCGCCTGGCGTTCTTCACTTCGGCTGGCAGCCCTAACGTGACGAGCCACACCCAAGCTCTGAGAAGTGATGACGCTATGGGCAGCGCAAAGGCCTTCGCGATCGTCCCCATCAGCATAAGGACAATGCCCGCGCCTACCGCGATCGCAAATGCGCTCATGGTGTCGCTGGCCTCGTTATCAACTTCGCTCCCCGATACGCCGTGGCCGGTGAAGCTGCGGCCAGCGCCCCCTCACCCTGCGGCGTAATCTCGTATAGGCGACGTCGCGGGCGATTTTCGCTGGCGGCGATGAGAGGATCTTCCCACCTGCTCTTCAGAAGGCCCACCCTCTCTAGTCGATCGAGGGCTTTGTACAGGGTTCCGTAGGCTGTCAGCAGGCGGGCCCCGTCGCGCTCCTTCATCTCCTTGGCAATCAGGAAGCCGTAGAACTCTGCTATCCCGCGAGTGCGAACGTGGATACCAGCGGCGAGGATCGAGACCTCGATGGGCAGTAGCTTGCCGGGTTTTCTTCTCATCGCCGCTTATTATAGGAAGATGGCTTCCGAAAGTCAATCAGGGCGCATGCTAGAGCGGCGGAGAAATTTCCAAAATTCTTTGTGCGCTCCTATTAGTTGACAGCGGCTGGCGAAGGTGCTAGATTGTCGCTACAATCAAATAGGCAGCGGCTGCGAACAGGGCTAGTAGGCCGCAAAGCGGGGCTGAGAGAGCCGGGGCAAGGTGGGAGCCCGGCGTCAGCGCAGCGGTCCGCCATTGCGGACTCCGATTCGTCGGAGCTGAATGGGCCTGGGAGCCGTCAACTGAACCAGCTTCGCAGAACCATAGAACGAGACAAACCGACAAACCAGCAAACCACCCGATTTGAAGGTTTGGTGGTTTGATAGTTTGGCGAAGCTCCAGTAGGCTTGACCGCAGGGGCAGCGTTATCAGAGCCCAGGGTATCGCTCGATCTCTAAGCCGCGCCCTTCAGGGTGCGGTGTATGAAGACTCGGCCGTACCTGAACTGAGATTCCCCGACTGGTCGGGGGAAGAAGGGTGGCACCGCGAGAGGAAGGCCCCTCGCCCCTTAGGGCGAGGGTTTTTTGTTGTTCGCCAGAACTTATGGCAAAGGAGGCACCATGCAGACCAAGTTTCTCCTGAACGAGAGTGATATCCCCCGCCAGTGGTATAACATCCTGCCCGACCTGCCCTGGCCGCCGCCGCCGCCCATACATCCGGCTACGCACGAGCCCGTCGGGCCGGAGGCGCTGGCTCCCATCTTCCCCATGGCCCTCATCCAGCAGGAGGTGAGCACGGAGCGCTACATCGACATCCCGGAGGAGGTTCTGGACATCTACCGGCTGTGGCGGCCCAGTCCCCTGCAGCGGGCCCATCGGCTGGAGCGGGCCCTCGATACCCCCGCCCACATCTACTACAAGTGGGAGGGTGTGAGCCCTGCTGGCTCTCACAAGCCCAACACGGCGGTGGCCCAGGCCTACTATAACAAGCAGGAGGGCGTGCGCTGCCTCACCACCGAGACGGGGGCCGGTCAGTGGGGTAGCGCCCTGGCCATGGGCTGTGCCTTCTTTGGGCTGGAGCTGAAGGTGTACATGGTGAAGGTGAGCTTCCAGCAGAAGCCCTACCGCCGCATTCTCATGGAGACCTGGGGCGCCAAGGTGGTGCCCAGCCCTAGCCGCGACACGCAGGCCGGCCGGAACGTGCTGGCGCAGGACCCGGACTCGCCGGGGGCTCTGGGCGTCGCCATCAGCGAGGCGGTGGAGGATGCCGTCGGCCGCGAGGACACCAAGTACTCGCTGGGAAGCGTCCTCAACCACGTCCTCCTCCACCAGACGGTGGTGGGCCAGGAAGCGATGCAGCAGATGGAGATGGCGGGCGAGTACCCCGACGTGATCATCGGCTGCGTCGGCGGCGGCTCCAACTACGCCGGCCTGGCCCTGCCTTTCATGAAGGACAAGCTGGCCGGCCGCAGCAAGACTCGGTTCATCGCCGTGGAGCCCGAGTCGTGTCCGAGCATCACCCGCGGCGAGTACGCCTACGACTTCGGCGACATCGCCGAGCAGACGCCCCTGCTGAAGATGCACACCCTGGGCCACACCTTCATCCCGCCCGGGATCCACGCCGGCGGCCTGCGCTATCACGGCATGGCGCCGATCATTAGCCAGCTCTGCCACGAGGGGGTGATGGAGGCCAAGGCCTATCATCAGACCAAGGCTTTCGCCGCCGCCATTCAGTTCGCCCAGACCGAGGGCATCATTTCGGCGCCGGAGACCTCCCACGCCATCCGCTGTGCCATCGACGAAGCCCTGGCCGCGCGCGAGGCCGGCGAGAAGCGGGTGATCCTGTTCAACCACAGCGGCCACGGCCTGCTCGACCTGGCGGCCTACGAGGCGTTCCTGGCGGGCAAGCTGGAGGACTACGCCTACCCAGCCGAGAAGGTGCGCGAGGCCATGACCCACGTGCCCAAGGTGTAAGGATGGCAACTGGTCCGAGGTTGGTGAGGAGGGTTTTCGCGGGCATTCAGCGGAATCATGGTCATCGACAGAATAGTGCGACAGTACAGATTGCCCTTTGCAGGCAGACCTAAAGGTCTGCAGCTACGAAGTAGAGAGCAGTCAGGGTCGTAGCTGCAGGGCTTCAGCCCTGCCTTGTGACATTACGGTGGGGTGGTCAAAGAATCGCAGAGAAGGATGTACTATCCAAGTCTAGACGAGGTCAAGAAGCTGGCTGGCCAGGCGAACCTTGCGCCCATCTACCGCGAGGTGACGGGCGACCTGGAGACGCCGGTGTCGGCCTACCTGAAGGTGGCCCAGGGCGACCACTCCTTCCTTCTGGAGAGCGTGGAGGGAGGCGAGCGCCTGGCCCGCTACAGCTTCATCGGCACGGAGCCCTATCGGGTGCTTCGGCTGGGGCCGTATGCTGACCTCCACCAGGGCTCCGACCCCCTGCGGGCCATCGAGGAGGAGCTAGGCCGCTTCCGCCTGGCGCCGGTGGAGGGCCTGCCTCGCTTCACCGGCGGCGCCGTCGGCTATCTGTCCTACGAGGCGATACGCCACTTCGAGCCGCGGGTGCCCATCGGGGAGAACGAGGTGCTGAACCTGCCGGAGGCCATCTTCATGTTCGTCGACACCATGCTGGTGTTCGACCACCTGAAGCACACCATCAAGGTGGTCGCTCATGCCCGCCTGGACGGCGACATCGACGCCGCCTACCGCCAGGCGGTGTGGCGCATCGACGAGCTGGTGGGGCGGCTGGCCCAGCCCCTGCCGACCGTGGCCTACCCGGTGGAGGCTTCGCCTGGCCCTGGCGACCAGGCCGTGCGCTCGAACATGAGCCTGGAGGAGTACCTGCGCAAGGTGGAGCGCTGCCGCCAGTACATCATCGCCGGCGACATCATCCAGGTGGTGCTCTCCCAGCGCTTCTCTCGCCCCACCAGTGCCCATCCGCTCAGCATCTATCGCGCTCTGCGGGCGATAAACCCCTCGCCCTACATGTACTACCTCCAGACGGCCGACTGCCACATCGTCGGCGCCTCGCCCGAGATGCTGGTGCGGGTGGAGGACGGCGTCGTTTCTACCCACCCCATCGCCGGCACGCGGGCGCGTGGTCGCGATCCGGAAGAGGACAGGGCGCTGGAGGAGGACCTGCGGAGCGACGAGAAGGAGACGGCGGAGCACATCATGCTGCTCGACCTGGGGCGCAACGACATCGGCCGCGTGAGCCAGCCGGGGACGGTGCAGGTCAGCCAGCTCATGGAGGTGGAGCGCTACTCCCACGTCATGCACCTGATCTCCCACGTGAGCGGCCGCCTGCGGCAGGAGATGAGCCACTACGATGCCCTGCGCGCCTGCTTCCCCGCCGGAACCGTCTCGGGGGCGCCCAAGATCCGCGCTATGGAGATCATCGCCGAGCTGGAGGCCGACCGGCGTGGGCCCTACGCCGGCGCTGTGGGCTACTTCAGCTTCTCGGGCAACCTGGACACCGCCATCACCATCCGCACGCTGGTGGTGAAGGACGGGGTGGCCCACGTTCAGGCTGGCGGCGGCATCGTCTATGATAGCGTGCCCGAGCGGGAGCATCAGGAGTGCGTGAACAAGGCCAAGGCGGTGCTGGCGGCCATCAGCCAGGCGGAGACGGCCGAGGCGGGGGCGCCGCGCGGCAGCCTGGGGTACTAACCATGCTCTTGCTCATCGATAACTACGACAGCTTTACCTACAACCTCTACCAGTACCTGTGCGAGCTGGGGGCCGAGGTGCGGGTGGTGCGCAACGACAAGGCCACCATCGCCGACATCGAGGCCATGCGGCCGGAGCGCATCGTCATATCGCCGGGGCCGTGCACGCCCAAGGAGGCAGGCATCAGCGTGGAGGTCGTGCGGCATTTCGCTGGCAAGCTGCCCATCCTGGGCGTCTGCCTGGGCCACCAGTGCATGGGCGAGGCCTTCGGGGGGACGGTGGCCGGCGCGGGCGAGATCATGCACGGCAAGATGTCCCTCATCCACCACGACGGCCGGGGCGTGCTCGCGGGCCTGCCCAACCCGTTCGAGGGCATCCGCTACCACTCGCTGGCCATCCAGCGGGAGGGCCTGCCCGACTGCCTGGAGGTCACGGCCTGGACGGATCAGGGCGTTATAATGGGCGTGCGGCACAAGGAGCTGGCGGTGGAGGGGGTGCAGTTCCACCCGGAGTCGATCATGACGGCGGTGGGCAAGGACGTGCTGCGGAACTTCTTGGGGATGACCTAGCGAGGAGGCGCATGATGATCACCATTGACGTTCACGCCCATCTGACCAGCGGCAAGCACATCGACCCGGCGAATCCGGTCGCTCTGGCCTTCTTCGAGTCGATGAGCGGCCTGTCCCTGGGCGACGACTACCCGGTCGATCTCCTCCTCTCGGAGATGGATAAGGGCGACATCCAGATGACGGTCATCCAGGGTCATCCGCCCAACTCCGGCTTCATCAACAGCAACGATGACATCGCCGCCATCGTCCGAGAGCATCCCGGCCGCCTGGCCGCCTTTGCTGGCGTCAACCCCGTCGAGGGCAAGAAGGCCGTGGAAGAGCTGGAGCGCTGCGTCAAGGAGCTGGGCTTCAAGGGCTGCGGCGAGTTCGGCTATATGGACCTCCTGGACGAACGCTGCTTCCCCATCTACAAGAAGTGCATCGAGCTGGACGTGCCCATCCTCATTCACACTGGCTTCACCAGCCCCAGCTGCCCCCTGAAATACGGCAGCCCGGTGCCCTTGGACGAGGTGGCCATGCTCTATCCCGACCTGACGATCATCGCCGCTCATTGCGGCTTCCCCTGGTTCCTGGAGCTCGCCAGCGTCCTGGCGCGGCGGCCCAATGTCTACGTGGACGTGTCGGCTCTGGGTGTGCCGGCCCTGCCGGACATGCTGCGCCAGCAGGTCATCTTCGCATTCCTCGGTATGGGCGTTCGCCGCGTACTGTTCGGGACGGACTTCCCGGCGGTGAGGCCCTCGCTGTATGCGCCCTACGTCCGGAAGCTGCG
>JALHUG010000003.1 GCA_022866185.1 Dehalococcoidia bacterium | reverse complement strand
CGTGCTCGGCGGCCACGCGGATGTCGCAGCGCAGGGCCAGCTCCAAGCCGCCAGCCAGGCAGTGGCCGTTGATGGCGGCGATCATCGGCTTCCAGGTCGCGAAGCCCCTGGTGATGCCGCCGAAGGGCAGTTCGAAGAAGTCAGCGCCGCCGCCAGCGAAGGCCTGGGCCATGGCCACCAGGTCGGCCCCCGCCGAGAACGCCCTCTCGCCCGCGCCGGTGAGGATGGACACCCACACCTCGTCGTCGTCGCGGAAGGCGCTGAAGGCCTGCAGCAGCTCGCGGCTGGTGTCGGGGTCAACTGCGTTCATGCGCTCGGGCCGGTTGATGGTGACGTAGGCGATGCGGCCCTTCTTCTCATAGATGATGTTGGTGAATTCGGTCATGTCGTCCTCCCTGCTTGGTCATGGGCGCGTCAGCGGGCGCGCCTAGAAGGCATTTCAAAATCCCGACGGCACCGCCCCGTTATGGCGATCAAGAGAATAAGAACACCCCTGAGGGTTGAAACCCTCAGCTTTGGGGAAGCTGCGGGATTTATCCCGCAGAGGTGAATCTAAATAACTGAACGCCATAACAGGGCGGCATCGATGCCCCCCCCGACCTGTCGCGGGGGTCGAAAGCGATTCTTGAGACTGGTTGTAAGTATAAACGCGATTGCCAGCACTTGGCCAGAGCTATAGTTATCCCAATAATTAGGATTGTGGGGGGAAAACCCCTTGACATAGTTATGCCGATCAGTGTATACAAAGAAGGCGCTAAGGCTCAACATAATAGTATCGGGGCCGTTAGACCGAGGTGCGGTGGTGGGCTGATGGGGGCACACCTCCCGGCCTCGAAGGAGCGGGGGGAAGTCGGTGACGGCCTGTTGCCGATTGTTATTATAGGGGAGGGAGTTGGGGCTAGCGTATAGGCGATAGGACCGGGGAAGGAAAAAGGGCTCCGGGCGGCTGGGACCGCCGGAGCCCGGCAACAGGAAGCGCGCGTCACCACACCCCTTTGCCATCTATTATCATAACCCAGGCGAGACTCGCGGCGCAAGCGGTTCGCCCAGAAATCCCCACCTTTTTCTCCTGTGCGCTAGCCTGCTCCCTCCGCAGAGAGGGGGTGAGGCCACGCGTAAACGCTACGATGCGGCCGACCCCGACCCGGTCGGGGTAGTGGCCATAGGCAAGGAAGATTCAGACCATTGGAGGTAGAGGAAGATGAAAGGTCTAAGCATTAAGGGTTTGCTGGCTGTGGCGGCCCTGGCAGTGCTGGCCCTCGGCATTGGGCTGGTGAGCCAGGGGACGGCCAAGGCCGACTGCGACCCTGCCACGGATCCCAACTGCGTCAACGTGGATACGCACGCCAAGGTGGCAGGTGGAAGTGTGGCCGACATCACCATCGAGTGCAAGTGGGAGCTGCCGGACATGTCGCCCGGCGATGCCACCATGACGTACGACTCCCCCTACGACGACACGCCCGGCCAGGATGCCACCGGGCCCGACGGGGTCACGGAGGAGCCATGCGCCCCCGGCGTGGCCTGCGTCGACGGCAGGCGGCACATGATGGGTATCGTACCCAACCCGGACGACGCCGACCCGGCTGACCCGGACGTTCCCATCAAGCGCCAGTACGAGAAGTGGGTGGCGGTCGCGAGCGGCAGCATCGGCACCATCAGCGACGTGTACTGGAAGGTGTGGGAGCCGTACGAGGCCGACCCGCCCAACGGCCCCAACTGCGGCCCGGGCGCGCCCGCTCCCAAGGACAAAATTCCGGTTCAGACCTTCCCCGTTGGCGACCCGCCGGTGAACAAGCAGTTCTGCTTCAAGTACCAGCACCACGCTACCGCCGATCGGGGCCCGGTGACGGTGTCCAACCCCTTGGGCGGCGGCGGCACGATGTTCGCCAGCATCCCGGGTGGCCTCGACAATTGCGACGACCTCGCCGCCATGACCGGCATGTTCACGGCGGCGATAGAGACCGGCCAGATGACCTCGGCCGAAAAGACCGCGATCCTCCAGAAGTGCTACCAGCACTCGAAGGCCGTCTTCCGGGTCCAGGAGGACATCAGCAAGGAGCAGTCGTGGGGCGAGTACCGGGTGGAGGTCACCGTCAACATGACCGGCCCGACCTTCACGAATGTCAACTTCTTTGACGTCGTCCCCTTCATCCACATCAGGAAGGACTTCAACTTTGTTGACTGGGAGACCATGGCGCCTGGCGCGTTCACCTCGATCGATGGTGACTTCACCATGGAGACGGTGGGGGTCGCCAAGAGAAGCGCGGGCGGCGTCCACCCCACAATCGAAAACGTGGGCAACCAGGAAATGTTTGTGAAGGTGGACTTCAACCCGCTTCTCCTCAGGAGCGACAACACCAAGACGATCGAGCGATTCGACGTCTCGCTCTGGGCCGACTGGCAGACAATGGGGAACCTCGAAACAGAGTATCCGGTCTATGCTTCCGACCCGTGGGTCTGCTTCGAGAACAACCAGTTGGGCAGCAACGGCCTGGGCAAGATCGACTTCTCCGTTCACCCCGAGAGCTCGGCGCAAAACGGTGACTACGACGCCCTCGAGGGGATCGAGATACTGGGCGTAGCTAGCTGCTACTAGCGCAGTCTAGTGAGCCCTGATCGGAAGGGTGCCGGCGGGGCGCGCCGGCACCCTTCCCCCCGCTTGCGCGGCCGGGCGTGCGGCGGCGAGAGCGCTGGAGGACAGGCATGGGGTCCAAACTGCTGACGCTGATCGGTCTGGCCGCGGTGGCCATGGCGGTCCTTCAAGGCCGGCCCGCCCTCGCTGACGGGATCGGTGTCTTTCCCACCGAGATCGTCGTCGAGGGTGCGGCCAGGGGCAGTGTCTACTACAAGGACCTCGGCCTGACCAACGATGGGGCGGCAGACATCGTACTGAAGCCGAACCCTACGGGGGAGATAGCTGGCTGGGTGTCCGTCCACACCCTCACGGACCGGAGCACCCCCCTCACCGAATTGGTGGCGGCGAGCGGCCGGAGCTTCTTCTTTGTCCGCATCGAGGTCCCGGGCGATGCAGCCAACGGTGAGCACAAGGGCTCTCTGGAGCTGCAGGGCCCGTCCGGCGGCGGCGAGGGCCGGCCCGGGAGTGGTGTCAGCGTCGGCGTCGGCGTGAACCTCAGGGTAACCGTCTCCGGGACTCAGAACCTCCAGGGCAGGATTGTGGACATGTCCGCCGGGGATACGGAGGTGGGCTACCCGCTGCGGGTGAGGACGATCTTCCAGAACACGGGCAACGTCCAGGCCAACCCCGAGGTCGAAGTCCAGGTCAGGGACAGCTCGTCAGCCCTCGTCGGTGATCGCGTCATTGGGAACGGCCGGTTCGGCCCCGGTGAAAACGGACTGGTCACCGCCGAATGGGACACGACGGGCCGGGCACCCGGGGACTACGTCGCCGACGCCAGGTTGATCCTGGGCGGCGCGACGATCGAGGAACGGAATCTGGACTTCAAGATCCTGCCGGTCGGAACACTCACCCGCCAGGGGGTCCTGGACGGACTCACCCTGGTGAACGATCCGGAGCCAGGCGGTGTCGCCAAGATAGAAGCCAAGTTCTTGAACACCGGCGTTATCGACACGCGTGCCCTCTTCCAGGGCGAGGCCTACCGGGGCTCGACGCTCGTCCAGGCGATCACGACTCCCGAAAAGCTGCTGGCCCCCGGCGACACGGCCATGCTGGAGATCTTCGTCAACGTTCCCGAATCAGGGGACTACCTTGTGCGGGGCAAGGTGAACTTCGAGGGGAAGGAGACGGAGGAGAAGGAGCTGACCTTCGATGTTGGAGGTGGTGGGGAGGGGCTGCCCCTCTGGGCTTGGATACTGATCGGCGGCGGCTGTGTGGTCGGCGCCGTGGTCGTCCTTGGCGGGAGCTGGGCCCTAGCCCGAAGGTTGTTGCGTTCGTTCCGCCTATAAGCTGGGCAGCAGGCTGCCCGGCGCATACATAAGCATCAGGCTGTAGAAGAGAGAAGGCGGCCTAATCATGGCAGGCGCTCTCCGTACCATTGTAGTACTGTGCGTTCTCGCGGCCGTATTGGCCGTTGGCGTCGGGCGGCTGCCCCAGGCAGCGCGCTCCGACGAGCCGATAACAGTACAGACGCACGCCGAGGTGGTCGGCGGCTCCCCGCAGGTGATCATCGACATCAAGCCGGGGTGCAAGTGCAACCTCATCATCCTGCACCGCTGCTGCTGCTTCTCGACTATCCCCGTGGCCATAATCACCACGCCCGAGTTCGACGCCGCGACCGTCGACCCTTCCACCGTCGTTTTCGCCGACGCTTACCCCAAGTCGTGGAAGCTTGTTGACGTCGACCGCGACAGAGACAAGGACCTGCTCTTGACATTCAGGATCAAGGACACGAACCTGGCCCCCGGAGATACTGAGGCCTGCCTGGATGGCAAGACCTACGGCGGCGTTGCTTTCCACGCCTGCGACTCGGTGCACGTTATCGGCCTGGACCGGTGGTGGAAGAAGATGACCGCCGCTGCTGCCAGTATCATCGCCGTGGACGGCGGCGCAGGCGGCAACGTGTCCGGGGACACGGGCCAGACGGCAGCGCTCGGCGCTTCTTCGGCGCCCGTCGCTCTGCCGGCGGCCGGCAGCAGTGGCTTCAGCTTTTGGGGGGACGGCTGGCCCTGGTGGGCGGGCCTGCTCGCAGGGGCCGCCCTTGCGGCATTCGTGATGGCTGCTGGGGCTTGGGCTCTCGCTGCCAAACGGCGCAACGGGTCGGCTTGACGCTTAGGGTGTACTATCCCCGAGTTGTGGTGGCACGAGGTCTGTTGAAGAGAGACCCTTCGCTACGCTCAGGGTGACAAAATGGCCTAGCGTCATTCTTGAGCGAAGCGAAGAATCTCAGTAGCTGCAGGGCTTCTCCGCCAAAGGCGGATGCGCCTCTGGCGCAAGCCCTGCCTCTTGTCGAGAACCGAGCCACCAACGGCGAACCGGGCCTGACTCCTAGGCCGGCGCCCATCAGTTCGCTGTAGTCGCTAGCAGCTCCGCTAGCTCCTCGCTCTCCACGTCGGGGCCGACCACTGCCAGTACCAGCTTGCCCGCCTGGACGATGCGGCGGGCGACCCGCAGGATATCGTCGGCGGTGATGGCCTGCAGCTTCTCGACCACGGACTCGATGGGCTCGATCTCGCCCATGGTGAGCAGCAGCTCGCCGGCCCAGGGATATAGATATGTCAATATTATGGGAGTAGGGGGGCAAAGCCCTTGACAGCGTTACGTCAATGGGTGTATATAATGGGCGCGCTAAGGCTGAGAGGAACAATTTCGGGGTCGTTAGACCGAGGTGCGGTGGTGGGTTACCGGGTGCGGACCTCCCGGCCTCGAAGGAGCGGTGGAAATCAGCAGCGGCGCGTTGCCGATTATTATTGCATAGGAGGGAGCTGGGGCTAGCGGAGAGGCGATAGAACAGGGCGAAAAATGGCTCCGGACGGCCGGAACCGCCGGAGCCTGGCAATAGGAAGCGCCGGTCAAGACACCTCTATGCCACTTGTGATCATAACCCAGGCCGGGCTCGCGGCGCAAGCGGCTCGCCAAGGAATTCCCAGTTTTCCTCGCCTCTGGCTATCCCACTTCCTCCCACAGAGAGGAGGTGAGGCTGCGCGCAAACGCTACGAGAGGGCCGACCCCGAGCAGATCGGGGCAGCGGCGATAAGCAAGCGAGGTTCAGACCATAGGAGGTAAGAGAAAGTGAAGAAGCTGTTGGTGCTAGGCGTGGTGGTCGTCGCCCTGGTGGGTGCCGGCCTCATCGCCTACGCGGCCTACGTTGTCGATGGAACTTCGTCACCGGAGAACTTTACGGCTGGCGAGGCGACGAACCTGGTCCCCGACCCGGCGTCGGAGGACCTGGCCGGCATTCTGCCGGGCCAGACCAGAGAGGTCCGCGTTTCGGTGTACAACCCCAACCCGGTGGGGGTGACGGTCACGGGCGTGGACTTGACCTTCAGCTATCAGACCGAGTGTGCCTTGACCACCACGCCCTGGGGCCCCGGCTCGTACGGCCTCGCCGCCAACGCAAGCTCGGGGTATGTGTTTGGGGTTTCGGTGACCATGGGCGGTGCGGCGGCTGCCGGGTGTGAGGGGGCCCCGCTGGAGGTGACCGCAACAGCCAAGGGCACGTTGCCCTAGCGCTCTGCTTGTGCGTGCCGGGGGAAGTCGCGGCCCCGGGCCCCCGGCACGCACCCACACCCTAATTCACCGGTGGGGGCGTTGTGAGATTGAGAGCGATAGGCTGGGTGAGCCTCGCAGCGGCGGGAATAGTGTTTCCCCTCGCTGTGCTGGCGGCGTACGACGTCAGTGGTTCAGCGTCTCCCGAGCCGTTCCAGGCGGGGTTTGGGGGGATCGCGGCCAGCGTAGACATCGCCCCCGATACGCTGAACCCTGGGAGACAGGGAAACTTCGTCACGGCCTACATAGAGCTGCCGAAGGGATGGGATGTGGCCGAGATCGACATGGATAGTGTGCAGCTCTGCCTGGACGAGGACTGCACCAACGCAGAGGAGCATCCCACAGCCGTCGGCGACGAGGATCAGGACGGCATTCCCGATCGTATGGTGAAGTTCAGCCGCCAGGCCGTTATCGCCTTACTTGGCGGTCGGATGGGCGACCTCACGTTCAGGGTGAAGGGGGAGGTTTCGGCAAGCACCTTCGAGGGCACGAATACGATACGGGTGCTGGACTCGCAGGGCGATGCTGAGGACAGCGAGCCAGCGCTTCCCGAAGAAGGTTCAGGGGAGGCCGCCGGTGAGGAGCCGCCATCTGCGCCGCCCATGCGCGCAGTCGAGTACGAGGTGCGGCTAGGCGACACGCTAACCGACATTGCCGCTCGCTTCGGCACCACTAGGGAGGCTCTGACACAGCTCAACGGCCTGGAAGACCCCAATGCGATCCTCTATGGGTCAACGCTCAGTGTGCCCGATGTCGGCGGGGAGCCGGGTGGGGCTGCCGCCGGCGTGTCCCCACAGTACAGCCGTACTTCAGTCCCCCGTGGCGGCCAGTAGCTCCGCTAGCTCCGCGCTTTCCACGTCGGGGCCGACTACTGCCAGAACCAGCTTGCCCGTCTGGACGATGCGGCGGGCGACCCGCAGGATATCGTCGGCGGTGATGGCCTGCAGCTTCTCGACCACGGACTCGATGGGCTCGATCTCGCCCATGGTCAGCAGCAGCTCGCCGGCCCGCTGGCCGAGGGCCATGGGCGTCTCCAGGCTCAGGCGGAAGCTGCCCACGGTGTAGTCGCGCGCCTTGGTCATCTCTTCCTCGCCGACAGGCTCCTCCACCAGCTTGCGCAGCTCGCCCACGATGAGCCGCGCCGCCTCCTGCAGGTTCTGGGGGGCGACGCCGGCGTTGATCACCAGCAGGCCGGTATCGAAGTAGCGGCTCACAGCCGAGCCGACGGAGTAGGCCAGCCCTCGCCTCTCCCGCACCTCCTTGAACAGGCGAGAGCTCATGCCCCGGCCCAGGAGGCTGTTGAAGATCATCAGGGCGTAGCGGTCGGGGTCCTTTCTGGCGAAAGCGGGGAGGGCCATGGCCAGGTTGGCCTGGCTTATGGGACGGCTCTCGACGGCCACCCGCTGGGCGGGGAGGTCGGAGTCGATGGGGCGAAACAATGGGAAGGGCTTGGCTGGGCGGTCTTCGAAGTAGCGGCGGGCCAGGGCCACTGCCTCTTCGTGGCTGACGTTGCCGGCGACGCTCACCACCGTGTTGGCCGGCACGTACCAGGCATCCATGTAGCCCAGGAAGTCCTGGCGCTGCATGGCGGCCACCGTCTCCTCGTTGCCGGCGGTGCTCCAGCCCAGGGGCTGGTCACCGTAGAGGGCCTGGATCAGCAGCTCGCTCACCCACACGCCCGGCTGGTCGCGATTGCGGCGGATCTCCTGCTGCACCACCGAGCGCTCTCGCTCCATCTCTCCGCCGTCGAGCAGGGGATGGAGAACCATATCGGCCAGCACGTCCATGGCCAGCTCCAGCTTGTCGCAGGGTAGGTGGTTCCAGAAGCAGGTGATCTCCTTGGCGGTGTAGGCGTTGAGGACGCCGCCCGCCCCCTCGACGGCCTCGGCGATGGCCATAGCGGTCGGCCGGCGCTCGCTTCCCTTGAAGATCATGTGCTCCAGGAAGTGAGCGAGCCCCTGAGAGCCGCGCTCCTCGGCTCGCGAGCCCGTCCCGACGAACAGGCTGACGCTGACCGACTGGGCAGTGGCAAGGGGTGTGGTCACCATCCGCAAGCCATTGGACAGCTCGGCGATCTGCCAGGAGATGGTCATGCACGCCCCCTTTCTGACCCTGGTGAAAGCAGGCTCAGTATAGGGGAGCCATAATGGGACGGTCAACAAAGGCGCCGACCTGAGGCCGGTGCGCACGTCTCCTGGCAGCGGGGATTCTGCTAATTAATCCATCTCCTTGGCTAGTTCCCAGGCGCCTCCAACGCTTGACAGCCCTTCGCCACCGCCCGTATGATGAGCTTGAATTACATGCCGAAATACATCTTCGTCACCGGTGGTGTGGTAAGTTCCGTAGGGAAAGGGATCACTACCGCCGCCGTCGGCAGACTTCTCAAGGCCCGCAGCATCTCCGTCGTCGTCCAGAAATTGGACCCCTACCTCAACGTCGACCCCGGCACTATGTCTCCTTACCAGCACGGCGAGGTGTTCGTCACCTGCGACGGCGCCGAAACCGATCTCGACCTGGGCCACTACGAACGCTTCCTGGATCAGGACCTCACCCAGGCTAGCTCTGTGACCTCCGGCCAGATCTACCAGGCGGTGATCGCTAAGGAGCGACGGGGCGTCTACTTGGGCCGCACCATTCAGTCCATCCCCCACGTGACCAATGAGATCAAGGAGCGCATTCGCACTGTCGGGCGGGATAGCGACGCCAGCGTCGTCATTGTGGAGGCGGGGGGCACCGTGGGCGACATTGAGGGCCAGCCTTTCCTGGAGGCCATCCGTCAGATGCGCAAAGAGGAGGGGCGGGAGGATACCCTGGCCATTCATGTAACCCTTTTGCCCCATATCTCCACCACCGGCGAGCTGAAGACCAAGCCCACTCAACACAGCGTTCGCGAGCTGCGCAGCATGGGCATCCAGCCCGACGTCATCATCTGCCGCAGCGATTACCAGATGACCGACGACCTGCGGGAGAAGATATCGCTGTTCTGCGACGTGGAGGAGCGGGCGGTCGTGCCCCTTCCCACCATGGCGAGCATCTACGAGGTGCCGCTGGTCCTGGAGCAGGCTGGCCTGGCGGCGTACATCATGGAGCGCCTGCAGGTCCCCGGCGTCTCCCACGACCTGGACGATTGGCGAAGGTGGGTGGCGCGGCTCCAGAGCCCGCGCGGTCGGGTTTCGGTGGCAGTGGTCGGCAAGTACGCCGAGCTGCCCGACGCCTACCTTTCGGTGAAGGAGGCTCTGATCCACGCCGCTGTTCACTACGGCCTGGGGGTGGACATCCGCTGGGTGCCCTCGGGCAAGCTGGAGGAGAGCGGCGGCGAGGCCGCCCTGGAGGGGGTGCACGGCATCGTGGTGCCTGGCGGCTTCGGCGAGCGCGCCATCGAGGGGATGGTTCGGGCCGCCCGCTACGCCCGGCAGGAGGGAGTGCCATACCTGGGGCTCTGCCTGGGGATGCAGATCATGGTCATCGAGTTCGCCCGCCATGTGTTCCAGAGCGATGCGGCCCATTCTACCGAGTTCTCCCCCAGCACGCCCTATCCGGTGATAAGCCTCCTCTCTGAGCAGGAGGGCATCGAGGACAAGGGAGGCACCATGCGTCTGGGCGGCTACCCCTGCCACCTGGTGGCCGGTACGAAGACCTACGCCGCCTATGGCGAGCCGGAGGTAGTGGAGCGACACCGCCATCGCTACGAGTTCAATAACGCCTATCGGGAGGCCCTGGCTGAGGGCGGCCTCATCCCGGCTGGCCTATCTCCGGACGGGACGCTGGTGGAGATCTGCGAGGTGAGGGATCATCCCTGGATGGTGGGTTCCCAGTTCCACCCCGAGTTCCGCTCCCGGCCCAACCGTCCCCATCCCCTGTTTCGGGGCTTCATGGAGGCGGCTGCCCGAAAAGCAGGGCAGTTGCCTACCCCCGCAGCGGCTGTCGAGGAGGCCTCTCCCCGTCCGTGAGTCTGCCGGCGGGCAGGGCGCTTTTCCGGCGGTGTAGCGCTCATCCTGAGCCTGTCGAAGGACGAGCGGGGGATCATGGTTCGACAAGCTCACCATGAGCGGCTCAAATATGATTTCTCACATGTCCTGAAAGGGCAGGGTGCTTTTCCGGCGGGCCAAGAGAAGCTATAATCCGCTCTGAGAGGGTTAGGATGCGCCTATTTCTGGACACGGCCAGCGTTGACGAGATCCGGGCGGCGGCAAAGCTGGGGGTGATCTCCGGGGTGACCACCAACCCTAGCCTTTGGGCTAAGGAAGGGGGAGGCGACTACCGCGACATCGTCCTGGAGATCTGCGGCATCGTCGATGGGCCCATCTCCGCCGAGTGCCTCTCGCGCGATGTGGAGGGGCTGGTGGAGGAGGCGCGGCGCATCTCCTCCTGGCACCCGAACGTGGTGGTGAAGATACCCATCGATGAGGTGGGCCTGGAGGCGACCTCCCGCCTATCCAAAGAGGGGGTCAAGGTCAACATGACCCTGGTCTTCTCCGCCAACCAGGCTCTCCTGGCTGCCCACGCCGGCGCCACCTACATCAGCCCCTTTGTCGGGCGGCTGGACGACGTTGGGCACAGGGGGATGGCGGTGGTGGAGGAGACGATGCAGATCCTCGAGTGCTATCACCTGCCGAATCAGGTGATAGCGGCCAGCCTGAGGCATCCCCTGCACGTCATCGAGGCTGCCATGGCCGGCGCCCACATCGCCACCATGCCCTACAGCGTGCTTATGGGGATGCTTCGCCATCCCCTGACCGACGTGGGGATCGAGCGCTTCCTGGCCGACGCCGAGAAGGCGGCGAAAGCAGCACGGGCCAGGGGCAAGCGCTGAACAGCCGCCTCACTTCCAGACGCTCTCCTGTAGCTCGTCGAGAACCTCGCTTAGGTGCGGCCAGTCGTTCCCCACGTGGCTAATCTCCTCGCGCCCAGACCGCCAGTCATGCTTGTGATGGCGAGTTGGATGTCCTAGGTGCTGAGGGGGATGAGCATTGTCATAGCGAAGGATGTTCTCGCCGTTCTCGTAGCGAGCATGGTAAGCGTAGCGAACTGTCCTGGCTTCTTTGCGATTGCGTCTCGTCCGGATCTCGAAGTGTTTGCTGACGTCAAGGATGATGTGTTCGTGACAGAAAACATCCCCAGAGATCTCACCAGCTTCTGGGGATCTTTGGACGCTCAGCGTGTGATCAACTACGAATGGGTGGTGCTCCGCCACTCGCAACGCGACGTGCAGATAGTCTTCGAGGTCGTTCCAACCGTGCTTTTCCGGCATGTTCAAGGCAGTTCAGGGCCTCGTAGTCATGGAGCCACTTGACGATGTCAAGGTTCTCTGCAAGGTGACCCGCGTCGAGTGCTTCCCGTAGGCAGGTAGACCGCAACTCGTATTGGCGCTCATAGTGAGCAACTCGTTGCCGAAGCGAAGCCAAGTACTGCTGTCGTGCTTGAGGCGATTCGCCTTGCACAAGCGCACGCTTGATACCCTCTAAAGAAAGCGGTATTCTGCCATCCTTCGTGGCCATCTCACTGCCTCCTAGTTCCGGCTCCTCGCTCCAATGCCTTGCACTAGGAGGCTACAGAATGGCTTCCTGTATGGTCAACGTAGCAGGCGCAAGTTTGCTTGTCAAGCATCATCATGCATGGGATTGACAATACTCCGCCGTCATGGTATCCTTTGGTTCGGGAGGAATACGCAATGCAGGATGAATTCATGAAGCGAGTTTCGGACCTGATCGAAGAATTACGGTCGGACATCGCTGACATAGAGAGGGTCATGCAAGAGGCTGAAGCTGCTCGCTCCAAATACAGGGAAAAACTCACCCTCTATGAGGAAGCTCTAGCAACCTATCGGCAGGTAATGCAATTGCCGACTGCCCCGGAGGATCAGATGCCGCTGGTTGGCACGCTCCGCGGCACCATCGCTGAGATGTGCGCCCAAGTCATCGAGCTTAGGCAGGGGCAAGTCAAAGTGAGCGAGCTTGTCAGGATTCTGGCTGCCGCTGGCAAGTTCAAGGACTCGAAGAACTACAGAGCCAACTACGGGACAGTATTCGGAACCCTACAGCGGGATGACCGCTTCGGCAAGGTGGCTGGCAAAGGCGTGTTCTATCTGCTAAAGGATAGAACCGCCAACTCGCCTCTCTTCGCTTCCCCTGCCCAGACTCGGCACGGATAGCCACGCTCACAAGGTTGAGATGGCTCTCTGCCGACGGGTATACAGTACGTTGACTAGCATTGTAGCTTGCGCTAGACTGAGGCTGAGACGTGACGGAGGGTGATGGGAAGTGGCCAATCAGGCGGGCAAGCGCTATCAATGCACCAAGTGCGGCACGGAGATGATTGTGACCAAAGGCGGCGAGGGAGTCCTCTCCTGCTGTGGCCAGCCCATGCAACTGAAGCAATAGGGGGAGGTAAAGCATGGCTAACCAGCTTGGCAAGCGATTTCAGTGCGAGACCTGCGGCACCGAGGTGCTGTGCATCAAGCCAGGCGATGGTAACGCTCATTGCTGTGGCGCCCCCCTGAAGCTGCTGCAGCCGAAGGTCCTGCCCTCGGCTGACTAGCCTGCTGGCCCGAGAAAGGGAGAGGCCGCTGGGATGTTCTCAGCGGCCTTCTGTTGTCTATCCGGGGATGGCCGGCCTACTTGCCTTGCTGCCTCTGCGGCCCCCGCTTGCTCTTGGGGAGCCTAGCCCCTTCCTTGCCGGCGGGGAAGAGGCTCTCCCCCAGGGGCGCCACCTCTCCCAGGGTGCTGGGCGTTATCTCACCTGTCTCCTCGTACCGGCGAAGAAACTCTTCGCTCGCGAAGAACATTCATATACAGAAGCCATCGCGGGCAATGTCCTCGTGATGCCTCTCGCAGGGGCAGATCTTCTTGCGATCCTCCACGGGATCGCCGCTGAGCGTCATTCAGGGGCAATAGAGGTAGCCGTGGGTCACCAGGTTCTTGGCCAGCCCTCGCTGGACCCCCTGTACGATGTCCGCGAGGGGGAAGAAGCGGTAGGGCCCCCGCTCGACGTAGCGCTCGGACATGTGCCTGGCCCGCCCCAGGGCCTCCTCGAAGATGATCCTCTTCGCCATAGTGCTCCTCCGCAGCCACGCAGATCGGGTTCATTATAGCCTATCCTTAATAGGCAAAGGGCCGCCAATAGTGCTAAGATGCCCCAGCCAGCGCAGCCGAAAAGAAGACTTTGCTGTAGGGGGATTGGCCTGACTGCCGCACTCGTCCTCCACAATGCGCGCGTCATAACGATGGACCGGCGGCAGCCGCGCGCCCAGGCCGTCGCCGTCCACGGCGAGCGCATTCTGGTCGTTGGCTCGGATGCCGACGCCCGCTCCTCCGCGGGCCCCCAGGCCGAGGTCATCGACTGCCGAGGGCGGGCGCTGCTCCCCGGCTTCATCGATGCCCACTGCCACGTGCTGGCCTACGCCGCCAGTCTGCTTGCCGTGGACTGCGGCCCCGATGCTGTATCCTCCATCGCCGACATCCAGGCCGCTGTGCGCCGGCAGGCGGAAATCACGCCCGCCGGCCGCTGGATTCGCGCGGTCGGCTACAGCGAGGCCGACCTGGCCGAGGGGCGCCATCCCACTCGCTGGGACCTCGACCTTGCCGCGCCGGATCATCCGGTGCGGCTGATTCACCGCAGCGGCCACGCCTGCGTGCTCAACAGCTTGGCCCTGCGCCTGTGCGGCATCGGCATGGAGATCGAGGAGCCCCCCGGCGGCCGCATGGAGCGCGACCCCGCCAGCGGCGAGCCCAGCGGCCTCCTGCTGGAGGCGAACGAGCTGGTGGACAGGACTGCGACGCCTCTGAGCCGGGAAGAGCTTGCTGAGGGCCTGCGGCTGGCCAGCCAGCGCTTCCTGGCCGCGGGCATCACCGCCGTCGTTGACGCCAGCCATGCCAACGGCCCGCCTGAGTGGGAGCTTCTGCGGCGGATGCGCCAGGAGGGGCACCTGTTGCCCCACCTGACATCCATGGTGGGCTTCGAGCAGAGGGAGGCGGCAGCCGGCTGGAGGGAGAAGGAAGGCGGCGATGGCCTCCTGGAGTTGGGGGCGGTGAAGATCCTCATCAAGGAGTTGGGGGAGGACATCTACCCCGGAGAGGATGAGCTGGCGGAGATGGTCTGTCAGGCCCATGCCCAGGGCTGGCAGGTGGCCATTCACGCCGTGGAGGAGCGGGCGGTGGCCGCCGCTGCCGGGGCTCTGGCGCGAGCGCTGGCTGAAGCCCCGCGCCAGGATCATCGCCATCGTATCGAGCACTGCGCTGTCTGCCCGCCGCCGCTGGTGGAGCGGATAGCGACGACGGGCCTGATGGTGGTCACTCAGCCCTCGTTCCTCTACTACAGCGGCGACCGCTACCTGCGGCAGGTGCCGGCTCAGAGGCAGCCGTACCTCTATCCTCTGCGCTCGCTCCTGGGGGCGGGCGTGCGCTTGGCGGCTGGCTCCGACTGTCCGGTGGTCGGGCCGGAGGTCGTTCCCGGTCTCTACGGGGCCGTCGCCCGCCGCAGCAAGAGTGGGCAGCCCGTTGGGGGCGAGGAGGGCATTTCGATCGGGCAGGCGCTGGGGCTGTACACGTCGGCCGCTGCCTATGCCTCCTTTGCTGAGGGGGAGCGAGGCAGCATCGCGCCTGGCAGGCTGGCCGACATGGTGGTGCTATCAGGCGATCCCACGGCCTGCCCGGCGGGCGAGCTTCTGTCCCTGCGACCGCAGATGACCGTCGTCGGAGGGCAGGTGGTTTGGCGCGCCGGCGAATGAGGCGCTATTTGGGGTTGACTGTAAGCTGCGACATAAATAAGATTAGGCACGTGCCTTCATCATCCATGGCCAGGGGGAGGGGAAGGATATTTGCCGGAAGTCACTATCGGCCCGAACGAGTCGTTCGAGCAAGCCCTGAGGCGATTCAGCAAGCTGGTGCAGCAGACGGGCGTTCTGGCAGAAGCACGACGGCGGGAGCACTTCGAGCCGCCCAGCGTAACGGCCAAGAAGAAGAAAGCTGCGAAACTGCGCAAGAGCCGCAAGAACACACGCCGCTTTAGGTAGGCTGGCTTAGCTCAATATGGCTCTCAAAGATAAGCTTGCCGACGATCTGAAGGATGCCATCCGCGGCCGCGATGAGTGCCGTAAGACGGCTATTCGTATGGTCATGGCGGCTGTCAAGAACGCCGAGGTGGCTGAGGGTTCGCCCCTGGACGATGCCGG
>JALHUG010000283.1 GCA_022866185.1 Dehalococcoidia bacterium | reverse complement strand
GACGAAGAGGCCGGTCGGTGAGCCTGTCCGCCAGGACGGCCTCGGCACTGGGCCGCCCCTCGCGGCGAAACCAGCCGCCAGGGATCTTGCCAGCGGCGTACAACCGATCCTCATAGTCGATGGTGAGGGGGAGGAAGTCTACCCCCTCGCGAATCTGCGAGCTGACGCAGGCGGTGACCAGCACCACCGTATCGCCGTAGCGCACGGTGACCGCCCCGTTGGCCTGCCCAGCCAACCTTCCCACCTCAATGGCCAAAGAGCGCTCGCCTATCTTCCGTTCATACAACTGTGGCATGATAGCATTCGTCCTCCCGAACGTTCAGGAACCTTTCGCGGCCCCTCCGAATAGCAATCCACACGGTTTGGACATCGCCTTAAAAAGGCGTTGCAGGGGAACCCTCTCCTGTCAGCTAGTCTCTTGACTACTTGCGAAGGCCCAAGTTGGCGATAAGCTTGCGGTAGCGTTCGACGTCTGTCCTACTCAGATAGCGCAACAGCCGCCGCCGCTGTCCCACCAGTTTCAAGAGGCCACGCCTGGAATGATGATCCTTGCGATGGACCTTCAGGTGCTCGGTGAGCTGCTTTATGCGCTCGCTGAGGAGGGCCACCTGCACATCCGAAGAACCCGAGTCACTCGCGTGAACGCGGTGGGCGGCGATGATTTCCTGACGTCTTTCCTTAGTGAGCATCGCCCTCTGTTTTGGTAGTTGGGGTCATACCTTCCTTCTCTTTCTTCGGGCTGAGTATAGCACAGCACTGTAGCCCGTGCAAGACAATGTGCGCTATACTTGTGCGAGTACGGTGGGGCATAGCTATCATTCCTATCATCTATCATGGCTAAGCTGGCCATAGTAACCGATAGCGCCTGCAGCATCCCCCAGGAGCTGCTGGCAGAGCACCAGATTGCCGTTGTGCCCCTGGTCTTCTTCTTCGGGGAAACCGCCTATGTGGACAATGGCTCTCTGAGCTGGCAGGAGTTCCAGACCTTGCTGAAATCAGCACGGCAGCTGCCCACCACTGCCTCCGCACCACCGGGGGCCTTTCTGGAGGCGTTTCGCCATGCCTACCAGCAGGGCTCCAGAGAGGCTCTGTGCATTGTCACCCATAGCCAGTTCACCGCCACCTACGATGCCGCCTGCGATGGCGCCGCCCTGGCCAGAAAGGAGATGGCCGACCTCAGGGTAAAGGTCATCGATTCCCGCTGCGCCGCGTCAGCGCTGGGTTTCGTGGTGCTGGCGGCGGCCAGGTCGGCGGCCAACGGCGCCACCCTGGAGGAGGCTGCCAGCAAGGCCGAGGCCCTGATCCCGCGGCTGCACATGCTGGGCGTTCTGGATACCCTGGATTATCTGGCCAAGGGGGGACGTGTACCTCAGGTGGCCGCGTGGCTTTTCGCCCTCCTTCAGGTGAAGCACATCTTCCAGCTCCATGATGGCCAAATCAGCCGATTGGGGGCGGTGCGCACCAAGCCCAGAGCGGTGGCGCGCCTGCTGGAGCTGGCCGGGGAGCGCCTGGAGCTGGAAGGGCCCCTGCACGTTGCCGCCTTCCACGCGCGGGCAGCGGAAGAAGCCGAGGAGCTGGCTGAGAGAGTGCGCGCGGAGTTCCGACCGGCGGAACTTTTCGTCAGTGAGTTCAGTCAGGTGATGAGCATCCACACCGGCCCCGGCCTGGTTGGCCTGGCCTTCTACAATGAATCATAGAGCTGTGCAAGAACAAAGGCAGCAGCTCCTGGAGGACGCCCGCACGATCGAGGAGTGCATCCAGCCGCTGCCCCCACCCCGAACCAGCCCCGTCCTGGTAGTGCTGAGCGGGCTCCCGGGCAGCGGCAAATCGCACTTTTGCCGCCGCCTCGCCTCTCGCTATCCGATGGCCCTCCTGAAGAGCGATGCTCTGCGCAAGGCGCTGTTCGGCCAGCCCACCTACTCCGCCGAGGAGAGCCGTCGCCTCTTCTCCGCCTGTCACCTGGTCCTGGGCCGCCTCCTAGCAACGGGGGTCGCCGCCATCTTCGACGCCACCAACCTGCGCGAGGAGCACCGCTGCCAGGTCTATCGCATCGCCGACAAGCACAAGGCCAAGCTCATCCTGGTGCACCTTCAGGCGCCCCCGGCCGTGGTGCACCAGCGTTTGGAGGCCCGCGTCAAAGGCCTCCATTCCGACGACCTCTCCGACGCTGGGCCAGAGGTCTATGAACGCATGCAGGGCGATGTAGAGCCCATCGGCCGTCCCCACATCAGCGTGGATACCTCGGCCGACATCGAGCCGGCCATCGCCGCCATATTGCAGCAGATAGCGGAACCATGAGGCCTGCCTGTGGGTAACAAACCTCTCTTAGTGGTGCAGGCCCACATCAGCCCGGATATCCTGCCAGAGTTCGAGCAGTGGTATATGGGGACGCACCTGCACCACATGTTCAAGATCCCCGGCATCACCGCTGCCTTCCGCGTTCACTCCTCCCGCCCCGGACCCAACTGGATGGCTATCTTCCTGCTCTCGGACGAGTCCGTCATCCAGAAGGCCCTCGCCAGCAAGGAGGCCGCCCAGGCCCGCGAGGACTGGGAGCGCTGGCTGCCTCACGCGAGCGATATCTCGGTGGAGGTCTACGCAGCGCTCAAGCCTCTGCCTGCCTATCGCCACTGGGACTAGCAGCAGTTCCAAGAATGTGCCACCCCCGCCTGAAGGCGGGGGCATGCATGCCGCCCCGTTTACGGGGCGGTGTAGAGAGAATTCTGAAATGGCTCCTAGCAGCTCCCATCGCGGGGGCTGCTTCCCCAAAGGCTTCCTAGACCGGCGAGGCCCTCGCCTACACGTCCAGGTTGCGCACCTGGCTGGCGTGGCTCAGTATGAAGCGCTTGCGCGGCTCCACCTCTTCGCCCATGAGCTGAACGAAGATGCGGTCGGCCTGGATCGCGTCCTCCACTGTCACCTGAAGCATCAGCCGTCGCTCTGGGTCCATTGTGGTCTCCCAGAGCTGCTCGGGGTTCATTTCGCCCAGGCCCTTGTAGCGCTGGACGACAATGTTCTTGCCGTTCTTGAGTTTGCCCAG
>JALHUG010000282.1 GCA_022866185.1 Dehalococcoidia bacterium | reverse complement strand
TACGGGTTACCCGGAGATGTTCCAGTGCCGGGGGACTACACCGGCGACGGGGTCACGGACATCGGCGTCTGGCGGCCTAGCACGGGGGAGTGGTACATACCGGCGCTCGGGGGCACGCCTATTCAGTACGGCGCACAAGGTGACGTGCCTGTCCCTGGCTCCCATGCGAATCCCGCGATAACCGACCTCGCAGTGTGGCGACCAAGCACCGGCCAATGGTTCATCAATGGGGGCCAGCCGATCCAGTACGGCCTCCCGGGTGATCTGCCGCTCAATGGTCTCCTTGACCACGTGGCTGCCACGCCAACGCCGGGCCCCGTCGGTGGCATAGCAGAACTCCCAGATGTGGCCGAAAGCGCTGATTCGTCGCCTGTCGCTCGCATCGCCTTGGCTGCAATCGCCGCAGCAGTAGCGCTTGCTCTTGCGGCAACCGCCTGGTACGCCAGGAGGCGGTGGCTCAGGTAGGGCTCACCCCCCGGCTGTCTGTTGCGCCGGTTCCTCCGCCTTCTCGTCGAAGCGGAAGGTGATCTCCCAGGCGTTCTCCTCGTACTTGCTGCGGATGAGGTAGCCCGTCTTCTGAAAGAGGCCCAGCATGCGGCTGTTGTCGGCCATCACCAGGGCGGTGAAGCCTTCGATGCCATTCATCATGGCAATGCGGATGAGATACTGGAGGAGGAAGGTGCCCAGGCGGCGCCCCTGCCACTGGTCCTGCACCGCGAAGGCGCACTCGGCTAGGTTGGTGGCGGGGTCGCGCTCGTAGCGGGCCACCGCGATGAGCTGCTCGCGCTCCTCCTGGCGCAGCACTGCCACCAGCGCCATGCGGTCCCGGTAGTCGATGACGGCGAAATGCTGGGCATCGCGCCGGGTCATGCGCTTCACCGGCCGGAAGAAGCGGTGATAGAGGGTGTCATCGGAGAGCGAGTAGATGAACTCCAGCCACAGGTCATCGTCGGTGGGCTTGATTGGGCGCACCAGCACCGTCTCGCCGCTGGCCGGGGTGAAGGTGGTCTCCAGGTCCTGCGGGTAGACACCGGCGCCCAGAGGCGGGATATCTTGCTCTACCAGGACGTGGTGCTGCTCCTTGGCGAAGGCCAGCAGGTCGTGGCGATAGTCGGGGTGGGTGATGCCAATGAGAGCCATGGCCCGCTGGCGAGCACTGCGGCCGTAGAGGTCGGCCACGCCGTACTCGGTCACCACATAGTGGACGTCGCCGCGGCTGGTGACCACGCCCGCGCCTGGCTTAAGCTGAGAGACGATGCGGGAGATCTTCCCGTCATCGGCCGTTGACGGCAGGGCGATGATCGGTCGGCCGCCCTTGGAGCGAGCGGCGCCCCGGATGAAGTCCACCTGGCCGCCGATACCGCTGTAGAACAGGTGGCCGAGGGAGTCGGAGCAGACCTGGCCGGTGAGGTCGACCTCGATGGCGGCGTTGATGGCCACCATCCGCTCGTTCTGGGCGATGACGAAGGGGTCGTTCACGTAGTCGTTGGGGTGGAGCTCCACCAGCGGGTTGTCGTCCACAAAATCGTAGAGGCGCTGGGTGCCCATGACGAAGCTGGCGATGATCTTGCCCGGGTGCAGCGTCTTGCGGCTGTTGTTGATGACGCCCGATTCAATGAGGGCCAGGGTGCCATCGGATAGCATCTCGGTGTGCAGGCCCAAGTCGTGCTTGTCGGTCAGGGATTCCAGGATGGCGTCAGGCATGGAGCCGATGCCGATCTGGAGGGTGGCGCCGTCCTCTACCAGCGAGCCGACCCAGCGACCGATAGCGCGAGACACGTCGTCGGGCGGTGGGTGGGTGACCTCCGGCAGGGGGGAGTCGTGCTCCACCATCGTGTCGATGGCGTCGGCGGCGATGAAGCTATCGCCCAAGGTGCGCGGCATGCTGGGGTTGACCTCGGCGATGATCACGCGGGCGCACTCGATCGCTGGCTTCACAATGTCCACGGAGACACCAAGGCTACAGAAGCCGTGCTCGTCGGGCGGCGTCAC
>JALHUG010000281.1 GCA_022866185.1 Dehalococcoidia bacterium | reverse complement strand
GCCACTCGCCCCGGGCCCCAACCGAAGCCGGTATGGCCCAGGATCACGTCCACCGCCTCATCGCTGGCCACAAGGCGCAGGGTGTCGACCAGCTTGGCGGGCTCCATGACGGCCATGGTGTCCACAGGATTACGCACGCTGCTGCCGGCCACAGGGGTGAAACGGTGCAGCTCCTCCTGAACGCGCTGGGAGAGAAGGGGCGCCTTCAGTCCGGCTTCATCCACCTCATCGGCGGCAAAGACGCTGAACCCGCCGCCACCACCCACGATGCCCACCCCCCGACCCGCCGGCGGCCGCTCGAAGAAGCGGAAGATCACCAGCATGTCCACCAGTTCGTCCACGCTGTTCACCGTCACGGCACCCACCTGCCGGACAAGGGCATTGAACACCGCCTGCGAGCCAGCCAGGCTAGCCGTATGAGAGAAGACAGCCCGGCTCCCGGACTCCGTGCGACCGCCCTTGAGCACGATGACCGGTTTGCGTGCCGATGCCCTACGCATCGCCCGATAGAAGCGGCGCCCGTCCTTCACCCCCTCGATGTAGGCGGCGATGATCTTCGTGTCGGGGTCCTCGGTCAGGTACTCCAGGAAATCGCACTCGTTCAGGTCGGCGGCGTTGCCGTAGCTGATCACCTTGCTGAAGCGAATGCCCCGTGGCGACGCCGTCGTCAGCAGGTCAGCGGCATTGCCGCCGCTCTGGGACATAAAGGCCACCGGCCCAGGCGTGGTCGGCGAGCCGGGCCCGAAGGAGATCTTGGCCGCCGGACAGTACAGCCCTATGCAGTTGGGCCCAATGACGCGGATGCCTGCCTGGCGAGCCCGTTGCACCACCTGGCGCTCCAGCTCGGCCCCTTCCTCCTCGCCCGTCTCGCTGAAGCCGGCGGTGAAGAAGTGCATGCTCCTCACACCCTTGGCCACGCAGTCCTCAACGACATCAAGAACCGCCCGCACGGGGACGCTGAAGATGACATGGTCTACTGGTCCGGGGATGTCCAGCAAGCTGGGGTAGCATTTGAGCCCCAGGACTTCCTGGTGCTTGGGGTTCACCGGATAGAGACCGCCCTCGAAGCCGATGTCCTGGAGGGCGAGCACAAACCCGGCGCCCATGCCAGAGAGACCTAACTGGGGCGAAGGCCCCACCACCGCGATCGAGCGGGGGTGAAAGATGTAGTCGATAGCTAGGGGGTCACTCTTTTCGGTCAGAGGCCGCTCGCTCAGCTCTTTCCTCTCGCCATCGTCCACTGCCCAGCCCCCATCCTAGCCCTCGATGCCCAGCTCGCGCCTGACCTCACGCACTGCTTGCACCATCACCCGCAGCTTGGCCGCCGCCTCCTCCCATGTGCGCGTCTTGAGGCCGCAGTCGGGGTCGATGTACAGCCGCTCTGGTGGCAGCACCTCCAGACCCCTGCGGATGCCCTCCTTGACCTCCTCCACCGTCTCCACCCTGTGGTCGTGCACGTCCACAACGCCCAGGGCCACCTCCTTGTCGAAGCGATGGCGGCGAAACAGCTCCAGCAGGTCGTAGTCACTGTTGGCCGTCTCGATATCGAGCTGGTCTATGGGCAGACGGGCGATCTGGTCGAAGACCTTGGCGAAGTCGCCGTAGCACATGTGGGTAATGGTCTTGGCCTTGAGCCCCTCGGTGACGGCAGCCAGGCCCTGCGCGACGAGCTCCATCTCCTCGGGGCGAGTGGAGGCCGCCGGCTCGTCCACCTGGATGTAGCGGGCGCCGGCCTTCTCCAGCTCCACCGCCTCCTGGTGGATGACGCGGGCCATGTCCAGCACCGCCTCT
>JALHUG010000280.1 GCA_022866185.1 Dehalococcoidia bacterium | reverse complement strand
TCGACCCCGCCTGCGCCAGCGATGTCGATTCCGCCAACTACATCGTGGAGCTGTTTGGTGGCCTGGTGACCATCGACCGCGACCTCAAGATCGTGCCGGACATCGCCGAAAGCTGGGAGACGAGCCCCGATGGCACGGTCTACACCTTCCACCTGCGGCGAGGCGTCCTCTTTCACAAGGGGGACCGCCAGGTGATCGCCAGCGACGTCAAGTACTCTCTGGAGCGGGCTCTCAACCCCGACACCCAGTCCACGGTGGCCGAGGTCTACCTGGGCGATATCGTGGGGGCCAAGGAGTTCGTCGACGGCGACGCCGATGAGGTCACGGGCATCGAGGTGGTGGACAACTACACCCTTCGCATCACCATCGATGCGCCCAAGCCCTACTTCCTGGCCAAGCTGACCTACCCCACCGCCTTCGTGGTGGACCGCAATCAGACCGAGGGCAGCACCTGCCTCAGCGGCACCAACTGGCAACGCCATCCCACCGCCACCGGGCCCTTCAAGCTGAAGGAGTGGGACCTGGGACAGCGCATCGTCCTGGAGCCCAACAAGTCCTATCAACTGGGTCCGCCTCTTCTGGGCCGGGTGGAGTACATTCTGGGCGGCGGCTCCGCCGTCACCATGTACGAGAACGATGAGCTCGATGTCACCGGTGTCGGCCTCAACGACATCGAGCGGGTGCGCGACCCAGCCGAGCCCCTCAACAAGGAGTTTCAGGAAGCGCCGCGCATGGACATCTGGTACATCGGCTTCAACGTGAACACGCCGCCCTTCGACGACCCCAAGGTGCGCCAGGCCTTCGCCCACGCCGTCGACAAGGACAAGCTCATCGAGGTGGTGCTGCTGGATGCGGTGGTCAAGGCCGATGGCATCCTGCCACCGGAAATGCCCGGCTTCAACGCGAACCTCCAGGGCCTGGAGTTCGACCCGGAGTTGGCGCGGCAACTGCTGGCGGAGTCCAAGTACGGCGGAACGGCGGGACTGCCTGACATCAAGATTGCCTCCTCGGGACGGGGAGCCAGCGTGGGGCCGGTGAGCGAGGCCGTGCTGGCCATGTGGGAGGAGAACCTGGGGGTGAAGGTTGCCGTTAGCCAAACGGAGTTCGCCACCTTCCTCCGCGATCTTCGCGACGGCAAGTTCCAGATGTACGAGCTGGGCTGGGTGGCTGACTATCCTGACCCCGAGAACTTCCTCAAGGTCAACTTCTACAGCGGCAGCCGCAACAACTACACCGGATACGCCGGCCCTGAGCTCGACCAGTTGTTAGAGCAGGCAGACACGGAGACCGATGAGGCGACGCGGCTGTCGTTGTATCAGCAGGCGGAGCAGATCATCGTCAACGAGGCGCTCTGGATACCCCTGTTTCACGACAAGTTCAGCGTGCTCATCAAGCCCTACGTCAAGGACTATACCCTGCCGCCCTTCGTCATCCCTCGCCTCCGCTACGTCCACATCGAGGAGTAGGCTGCGGCGGCGGGATGTAGAAGGAGATGCAGGGCATTCTCCCCTTTGTGATGCGGCGCCTGGTCTGGGCGCCGTTCGTCCTTCTGGTAGTGTCGCTCGCTACCTTCGCCCTGGGCCGCTTCGGGCCGGGCGACCCGGTCGAGATCCTAGAGGGACAGTATCACAACCCCGAGGTGGTGGAGCGCATCCGCCACGAGCGGGGCCTGGACGACCCCTTCTTTGTCCAATACGGCCGCTATATGTGGGACGTGCTCCACGGCGATCTGGGCACCAGCTTCACCTACATGGGCGTGCCGGTGGAGGACATCATCTTCGACAAGATGTGGGTTACCATCCAGTACAATCTGGTGGCGTTGTTGATCATCTTCGCCATCGGCATCCCGGCAGGCATCTGGGCGGCCCTCAGGCAAGGAACCTGGCAGGACCCATTAACGATCGGCGTTTTTCTATTCTTAACGTCGGTTCCCGTCCTGGTGACCATCCCTGTTTTGCAGTTTATGTTTGCCCTCAAGCTGGGTTGGCTGCCCAGCAGCGGCTGGGTGGAGAGGGACATCCTTGGCCTGAAGATCG
>JALHUG010000279.1 GCA_022866185.1 Dehalococcoidia bacterium | reverse complement strand
GTCATTGAGAAAATAAACCGACATGCCTAGTTGCCCTTTCCAGGCAGACCTAAAGGTCTGCAGCTACGAAATGAAGGGGGGCCGGGGTCGTAGCTGCAGGGCTTCAGCCCTGCCTTGTGTCGAGTTATTTTGTTCATGACCATAAGGCGGGGGCATCGATTTGTCTCCCCATACCCCAGCCTTCAGGCTGGGGTCCTGTAGGAACCTGGGAGCAAAAAACCAACCAATCATGAACCAGTGCCCTCTGGCCCGCCCGATTGCCTTACCCGTTTCAGACAACTGTGATATCCTTTTCCATGCTTTCCCGATTGTGGGCAGGCAAGGCTATAAACAGACGGAAGAGGAGGTGAGAGTGATATGCCCAGAAAAGTGGCCATCGTCGGCATTGGTCAGACCAAGCACGAAGAGTCGAAGGGCCACTACGTGTACTACGAGAGCAGCTTCGAGGCCGCCAAACGGGCACTAGAGGACGCCGCTCTGGACCGGGGCGACCTGGATACAGTCATCGCCTCCGGCTGGGACGCCATCGACGGCCGCACCATCTCCGATATGCATACCTGCATGGCTATAGGCGGCTATCTCAAGGACTCCAGCCATGTAGCCGAGGATGGCATCATGGCCCTGGTGTATGGCTACGTGCGCATTGCCTCGGGCCTGGTCGATATTGCCCTGGTGGCTGGCCATGGCCACCGCGAGGCATCCATCGAGGCGGTGACCAGGATCGTCTTCGATCCCCTCTTCACTCGGCCGGCAGGGCGCAACTACATTGTCACCATGGCCATGCAGGCCAACGCCTACATGCACAAGTACGGTGTGGACGAGGAGCAGGCGGCGAAGGTAGTGGTGAAGAACCGGGCCAATGGCGTGCGTAACCCCTACGCCCATCTGCGCTCGCCCGTCGCCCTGGAGGAGGTGCTCGCTTCACGGCCTGTGGCCTACCCCCTGAAGGCCCTGGACTGTCCGCCGGAGTCGGTGGGAGCCGTGGCCCTCATCTTGGCGGGTGAAGAGACAGTTAGGCGCATCACCGACAAGCCCGTCTGGATCCGGGGCATTGGCTGGGCCATCGAGAGCTACGAGATGGGCGCTAAGGACCTGGCCGAGATCCCTTCTCTGGCTGCGGCGGCCCAACGCGCCTATCAGATGGCTGGCATCAGACGGCCTCTGGACGAATTCGACCTGGCGGAGGTCCACGAGGCCACCTCCTTCCACGAGCTGATGGACTACGAGGCCCTGGGCTTCGCCGAGGCCGGCCAGGGGGCAAAGCTGATCGACGAAGGAACGACCGAGATGGCTGGCAAGCTGCCGGTCAATCCTTCCGGCGGGTCTCTTTGCACCAACTTGTTCGGCGGCTCGGGCCTGGTGCGGGCTGCCGAGGCCGCCCTGCAACTGCGGGGAGAGGCCCACGGTCGGCAGGTGGCGGGGGCCAAGCTGGCCCTGGCCCATGGCCTGAGCGCCCCTGCTGGCGCTGCTGCTCCCACCAATTGCGTGGCAATTCTGGAGCGGGGGTGAGCCATGGCTAGAAGAGCAGCTATCGTTGGTGTCGGCCTGACCAAGTGCTCCAGCCACCGCCGAGACGTGATCTATCCAGAGCTCGTTTACGAGGCGGTGAGCGCTGCCCTGGCCGACGCTAACCTGAAAGCCAATGATATCGACGCCGTCGTCTACGGCTCTATGGACCCCTTCGATGGCGTTTTCGCCCCCGAAAGGTGGAACGTGGACGCCTGCGTGAGCGCCGGCTTCCTGAACAAGCCCTTCCTCAAGATCACCACCGGCGGCACCACCGGCGGCTCCGTAGCCCTCGGCGGCTACTACCACGTGACCTCGGGGCTGTTCGACGTGGTGCTGGTGGTGGCCTCCCAGCGGGTGGGTGAGACCCTAGAGGCCCAGCTCGTTCTCAACACCTGCATCGACCCCATATACGAACGCTGGATGGGCGGCGGCGCCATCATGGTCGGTGCTAACCAGGCCGCCAGTCACTTCCACTTCTACGGCACCACCGAGGAAGACCTGGCGATGGTGGCCGCCAAGAACTACGCCAACGCCCTCAACAATCCCTATGCCCACCTTCAGCGCCACCTGACGATGGAGGACGCCCTGAAGATGCGCATGATCTCCTGGCCTCTCCGCCTGAGCGACTGCTGCCCCAGCTCCGACGGCGCTTGCGCCATCATCATCGCCTGCGAAAAGCGGGCCCGCAAGATAACGAACACGCCCGCTTGGATACGGGGGGCAGGCCAGATCACCGATAACTACTACGTGGGCGACCGCCCCTGGTTCCAGGACTGGGAGGCCCTCTCGATTCTGGCCCGGCGCGTCTACAAGCAGGCCAAGATCGACAATCCGCTGGAAGAGCTGGATGTGGCTGAGCTATACAATGCTTTCACCATCCAGGAGATCATCGAATGTGAGGCCCTGGGCTTCTGCGAGCCAGGGAAGGGGACCGAGCTCCTCCGCAAGGGCGTGACCAGCATGGACGGCAAGCTGCCTGTCTGCCCCTCCGGGGGAACGCTCTGCACCAACCCCATCGGCGCTACGGGCCTCGTCCGCGTGAGCGAGGCCGCCCTACAGGTGATGGGAAAGGCTGACAAGCGGCAGGTGCCCAACGTCAAGACAGCTCTGGCCCATGTCTGGGGCGCCGCTATCGGCTTCCATGTTCTGATGATCCTGGACAAAGAAGCGCTGTAAAAACGGGAGGACGAGGCGATGACACAGGAAGAGGAAATTCTGATAATGCCGGGAGCCTGGAACCTGCCCTTCCGCCATACGGCGGGCAGGTTTGCCAGCCGCTTCTTCCGGGAGTTGAGGGACAACAAGAAGATCTTCGGGGTGCGCTGCCCTGAGTGTCGGCGGGTCCTCCTGCCGCCTCGCCCCTTGTGCGAGAGGTGTTTCGTCTCCACCGATGAGTGGGTGGAAATGGGACACCAGGGCACCCTGGAGGCCTTCACCATCTGCTACGTGCCCTTCCTGGGCCTGCCGCCGCCGCCTATCGCCACCATCATGGTCAAGCTGGACGGCGCCAATACCTGCCTTAGTCATGTCATGGGCGGCGTTGACCTCAGCGATGTGGAAAAGGCCAAGGACCTGGTGAAGATCGGCATGAGGGTGGAGGCCGTCTGGCGCGACGAGCGCAAGGGGGAGATCAGCGACATCCAGTACTTCCGGCCGGTGGCGTAAAAGCCGCCCTTGGGACACTGGCCCGTAAACGGGGCGGCATCGATGCCCCGCCTTATGGTCATCGACCAAATGACTCGACAAGAGGCAGGGCTTGCGCCAGGGGCGCATCCGCCTTCGGCGGAGAAGCCCTGCAGCTACGACCCCGGCCTCTCCTGATTTCGTAGCTGCAGACCTTTAGGTCTGCTTGGAAAGGGCAACTAGGGATGTCGGTTCATTTTCTCAATGTCCATCAGGCAGGGGTCGAAAGCGATCTCTTGAAACCGCTTGTAGCCCAGCGGAAGTCATCTATTGTCCGGGGAGCCGAAGGTAGCGCTCTACCTACTCTTTAGCCCCCTGCCTCCTGCAGGCTCCGAGCCAGGTCGATGAAGAAGTTGATCGATCGGGGATTGGCTATGGCATCCGGGGTGACCACTGTCTCCGGCGGCGTCCCACTCAGGATGCGCTTAACTGGCACCTCGAGCTTCTTGCCGTTGAGGGTGCAAGGAACCTCAGGAATGGCATAGATCTCGTCGGGCACGTATCGTGGAGAGATCTCTTGGCGGAGCTTCTCCCTGATTCGGGCTTGAAGCTGCTCGTCCAGACTGGTTTCGCTGCGCAGCACCACAAAGAGCAGCAGGCGGCCTTCGCTCCCTAGTTGGCCTGTGTCCACGACCCGGCTGTCCAGAATTTCGGGGAGCTCTTCCACCACCCGGTAGAACTCGCTGCTGCCCATCCGGACGCCGGCCCGGTTGAGGGTGGAATCCGAACGCCCGTAGATCACGCAGCTACCGCCCGGCGCGATCTTGATCCAGTCGCCGTGACGCCACACTCCCGGAAACACGTCGAAGTAGCTCGCACGGTAGCGCTGGTCGTCCGGATCGTTCCAGAAGAACAGAGGCATGGAAGGTAGCGGCTCGGTGATGACCAGCTCGCCCACCTCACCCACGATGGGATGCCCCTGCTCATCATACGCCTCGACGCGGGCGCCCAGACCACGGCACTGGATCTCCCCGGCGTGCACCGGCAGGATCGGACAGGACAGAACGAACGCCGTGCACAAATCCGTCCCCCCGCTCACCGAACCCAGCAGCAGGTCCGGCTTCACCTTGTCGTAGACCCACCGGAACCCTTCCGGCGGCAGCGGCGACCCGGTGGAGCCGATCGCCCGCAGGCTGCTCAGGTTGAACTCCCGACCGGGTTCAATGCCGGCCTTCATGCCCGACAGGATGTAAGGGGCGCTGGTGCCAAAGTAGGTCATCCCCGTCTCTTCAGCGAGCTGCCACAGCGCCCGCATATCGGGGTAGCCGGGACTTCCGTCGTACAGCACGACGGTCATGTCTAGCAGCAGCCCCCCTATCAGGAAGTTCCACATCATCCAACCGGTCGTGGTAAACCAGAAGAATCGGTCCTCGGCGGTCAGGTCCAGGTGCAGGGAGAGCGCCTTCAGGTGCTCCAGAAGAATCCCGCCGTGGCCCTGAACGATGGCCTTGGGAGGGCCGGTGGTGCCCGACGAGTAGAGCACCCAAAGGGGGTGCTCGAAGGGCACCGCCTCGAACGATAGCTCCGCCGTTTCGTCGAGCAGGTCGTCCCACAGCTTCGCGTTGGCCAGGCCCGCCATCGCCGGCTGGTCATCGAGGTAGGGGACCAGTACCGTGGCCTCCAGTGTAGGGAGGTGGTGCTCTATCTCGGCAACGGCAGCCAGGCGTTCATAGGGTCGGCCATTGTAGCGGTAGCCATCCACGGCAAAGAGAACCTTGGGCTCAATCAGCCGGAAGCGGTCCACCACGCTGCGGATGCCAAACTCGGGAGAGCAGCTAGACCAGATCGCGCCGATGCTGGCGACGGCGAGAAAGGCCACCAGAGTCTGGGGGATGTTGGGCATGTAGGCCACCACGCGGTCGCCCCGCTGAACGCCGAGCCGCCTGAGCCCCGCCGCCACCGCTGCGACCTGCCGATATAGCTCGGCGTAGGTCAGCGTGCTGAGCGGCCGGTCTTCCGACTTGAACACCACAGCCGGGTGGTCGTCCCGGCGCTGCAGGGCGTGCTCGGCGTAGTTGAGCTCGGCGCCGGCAAACCATTGCGCCCTGGGCATGCGGCGCTCGGCCAACACCCGCGTGTAGGGCCGGCGAGCCTTCACCCCGAAGAAATCCCAAATGGAGGCCCAAAACGCTTCAAGGTCAGTCACCGACCACGCCCACAGATCCTCGTAGGAGCCGAAGTCGAGCCCCTTCTGGTCCCTCAGCCAGCGCAGGTAGCGGGTGATATTAGCCCGCGCTCTCTGCTCCTCCGAGGGCTGCCAGAGAACGGTGCCCTCGGAGACTGGCTCAGCCGACTCCTCGCGGTCCATCACCACTCCCCCCTACAGCAGGGTCATCTCCTGGAGGTCGGGCGGCACGATGATCTTGGCGTCCGTTAGGGCCTGCACCTCCTCGGCCGTCCAGCCGGGGACCACCTCCCGCAGCACCAGCCCCTCGGGTGTGACATCCAGGACAGCGATGTCGGTGATGATCTGATCCACGCAGCGCGGCGCGGTGAGGGGCTGCGTGCACTCCTTGACGACCTTGGGCTGGCCCTCCTTGGTGGTGAAGGTCGTCAGGGCGATGACTCTCTTGGCGCAGAAAGCCAGGTCCTGCCCTCCGCCCAGGCTTCCGATCTGCTTGCCGGGGATGACGTAGTTGGCCAAGTCGCCCTTCTCCGACACCTGAACCACGCCGAGGACGGTGATATCGATGTGGCCGCCGCGAATGATGCAGAGGCTCTCGGCGTGATCCATGATGGCCATGCCGGGCTTGCCAGATATGGGCTGCGCGCCAGCGTTGATGAGGTTCTCATCGGCATCGTCGGCGTTGTCGATGATCGCCCCGAAGCCGATGACCCCGTTCTCCGAGTGGAAGAGGATCTCCCGCTCGGGCGGCACGAAGTTGCTGCAGAAGGTCGGTATTCCCACTCCCAGGTTGATTATCATCCCATCTTGGAACTCTTTGGCCGCTCGGATGGCCATGGTCTGCTCGTCTAGCCTTTCGCCTGCCATGATTCTGCCTCCCCCTGTGCCTACATGGCCTCATCCCAGGGCCTGGGCTCCTTGGGCCGCACCACCACCCGCTGCACATACACGCTGGGGGTGATGACGCACTCCGGGTCCAGCTCGCCCAGCTCCACCACCTCGTCCACCTCGGCCACGGTGATGGTGGAAGCGCCAGCCATGACGGGGTTGAAGGTACGCGCTGTCCCCCGATAGACCAGGTTCCCGTACCTATCGGCCTTGTGGGCGCGGATGAGGGAGAAGTCGCCCTTGAGGGCGTGCTCCAGGAGGTGCTTGCGCCCGTTGAACTCCCGCACCTCCTTGCCCTGCTCCACGATGGTGCCCACGCCCACGGGGGTATAGAAGGCGGCGATGCCCCCCCTGGCCGCTCGCATCCTCTCGCACAGAGTGCCCTGGCCCAGCACCTCGAGCTCGACCTTGCCCTGCAGCACCCCCTGCTCGAAAGGGGTGAGAACGCGCGCGGGGGCGGCAGGGAAGCACAGGATGCCCTTCTTCACCTGCCCCCGCTCCATCAGCAGGCCGGGGTCGTACCAATCCTCGCCGATCTTCAGGATGACCGCCATGCGCTCGCGCAAGATCGCCAGCAGGTCCACCCCCCAGCCGCCGGTGTTGCCGACGATGGTCAGGTCCTTGACCCCCTTCCGGGCCACGGCGGCGATTAGGTAGCTCGGACACTCCGCCGGCCCGCCGAAACCACCGATCATGACAGTGGCCCCGTCCGACATATCGGCCACGGCCTCATCGAAGCTGCCCACAATCTTGTTTATCATCGACCTCGCCCCCCTGACTTACGGTAACTGCAGCATCATAGCATTGACCAAAGCCCTCTACCTGTCAAGGGAAAGATTTCGTCTGGGGTTGGGTGTGAACCCAGCATTACAGCCGACCGCCCGGGGCTAAGCTCTGCACGCTCGGCTCAACGAGCACTGACGCGCGGTATCCGCGAAGGCGACGGCTTAGGTCAGTCCTTCTTACCGCGCTCCCGCTCGATGAGCTCACGGCGGAGGATCTTGCCTGAGGCCGTCTTGGGGATCTCTGTCACGTACTCCAACTCGCGGATCTTCTTGTAGGGCGCCACCTTCTCCGCCACGAAGGCCATCAGCTCTTCGGGGCTGGCCTGGAAGCCCTCCCTGAGCACGACGAAGGCTTTGGGGATCTCGCCGCCCTCCAGGTGCGGCTTAGGGATGACCGCAGCGTCCAGGACGGCCGGGTGTTCATGGAGAACGGCCTCCAGCTCGGCCGGAGCCACCTGGTAGCCTTTGTACTTGATCATCTCCTTCTTACGGTCGATGAGGTAGAGGTAGCCGTCCTCGTCCAGCCGGCCGATGTCGCCGGTGAGCAGCCAGCCGTCCTCAGTGAGGCACTCCTTCGTCTCCTCCGGCCGCTTCCAGTAGCCCTTCATCACCTGAGGGCCACGCACCAACAGCTCGCCGACCTCGCCGGCGGCCAACTCCTGGCCGGTGTCCAGGCTCACGATCTTCTCCAAGGTATCGGCCCAGGGCGGGCCGCATGACTCCATCTTGATGCGGTCCAGGGGGTTGGTGTTGGTGCCGGGGCTGGTCTCGGTCATCCCGTAGCCCTGTGACACCAGGCAGCCGTAGATGGACTTCACGCGCTCCCCCACCTCTGGAGGCAGCGGCGCCGCCGCTGAGTGGACCAATCGCAGGGCCGAGGTGTCGAAGCGCGAGGGGTTCGGTACGTTGGCCATGGCCAGGAGCGCCGGCGGCGCCAGATAGAGGTTGCTCATGCCGTACTTGCCCACCAAGTGTAGCATCTGCTCCACATCGAACCGCATCATGACGACGCCAGTCGTACCCAGGGACAAGCCGATGCTCAAGAGCACCGTCATCCCGTAGATGTGGAAGAAGGGCAGTACGCACAGAGTGACAGCGTCCGACGTCAGTTGCTCGGTCGCCAGGCCCTGCTTGACGTTGGAGGTGATGTTGTAGTGAGTCAGCATGACGCCCTTGGGAAGGCCCGTCGTGCCGCTGGAGTAGGGCAGCACGGCCACGTCCTCGCGGGCGTTGATGGCCACCGGTCGGTACTCCTCCGAGACGCCGCCCAGCAGGTTCGGCAGGTCGTCGATGGGCCAGACGTGGCGCAAACGGGGGAGATTCCGGCGGGCCGCCTCCACCGGCGCGGCCATCGGGCTGAAAGTGAACAGGGCTACGGCCTCGGCGTCGTCCAACTGGTGCTCGATCTCACGCTCCCGGTAGAGGGGGTTGAGCGTGGTGACC
>JALHUG010000278.1 GCA_022866185.1 Dehalococcoidia bacterium | reverse complement strand
CGCATAGTTCTGGACCACCGCGTGCATCTCCCGCATCTTGGCAGCGAACTCCTTGCCTTCCGATGCCGAGATCCACTTAAGCTGTAGCCGCTCGGGCTCGATGCCCTGGCGGGTGAACTTGCGATGCCAGAACTGGAATCGTTTGAGCGTTTGCTGGTTGGCGGAGTTGTAGTGACAGTCGGAGCCCTCCTCGGTCAGGCGGCAGCCGGTGACTAGGACGGCCCCCGCTCCCTTCTGGAAGGCGCGGGCGATGAAATCCTCCTCAATGCGCGCCGAGCACATCGTTCTGATGACACGAGACGAGGGTGGGTACTGGATCTTCTCGATCCCTGCCTGGTCGGCGCCGGCGTAGGAGCACCAGTTGCAGGCGAACACAATCACCTTCTCCTGCGGTCTATCGGCCAGCGCGGCGTCGATCTGAGCGAGGATCTGCTCCTTGGTGAAGTAGGGCATGATGACGGCATCGTAGTTGCAGACAGCGGCGCAGTTGCCGCAGCCCGTGCAGGCCGCCTCGTGGAACACGATGGTGCCCTCCTTCACCTTGCCGATGAGCTCGATGGCGCCGAAGGGGCAGGCGGGGACGCAGATGACGCACTTTATGCACTTGTCCTCCACCAGGCGAGCGGTGATGGGCTCCTTCTCGATGGTGTCGCGAGCCAGGATCAGCCCCGCCTTGGACGCTGCGGCCAGAGCCTGGGCGACGCTCTCCCGCACATCCTTCGGGTACTGGACCGTCCCCGCCAGGTAGATGCCGGGCGAGGGCGCCTCGGCCGGCCCCAGCGTGGGGTGGCGCTCCAGCAGGAAGCCGTCCTCGCTGCGGGCCACCTTGAGCTGCTCGGCGACGTTTTCCTGCTGGGGCTGAAGCCCCACAGTTAGCACCAGCAGGTCGGTGGGGATACTCATCTGCACGCCCGTGAGCTCATCCCTCAGCGACATGGCACCGTCGGCGTAGGTGATGACCTTGTCCGGCGTGCTGTCGGGCTGGTAGCGGAAGAACTGGACGCCCTCTCTCAGGGCCTGCTCATACATCTCCTCGGCCTCGCGGCTGAAGGTACGGATGTCGCGGTAGAGGATGCGCACCTTCTTGCCCGCGCGGCGCAGCTTGAGCGCCTGGCCGACCATCGCTGTGCAGCAGTAGCGGGAGCAGCCGGTGCTATCGTAGCGCGAGCCCACACAGCCGATGAAGGTGACATGCTCGCCGGGCACGTCGGGCATCATGTCCGCCAGTTCCAGGTTGGTGACCACGCGGGGGTCACGGCCGTAGTTGAACTCGGTTGGCTGGTAGGGCAGGGCGCCCATGGCCAGGACTACGGCGCCTGCCTGCAACTCCTCGCCATCGGTCAGGCGAGCGCTGAAGTTGCCCACGAAGCCGCCTATGAGCTCGACCTCGGTGCCAAGGTGCAGGTGGACGCCGGCCTCCTCCATCTCTCTCAGCTTCTCCTCTATCAGGTCGTGCGATTGCGGCCCGGCGGGGGAAAGTCGGCCCAGCCGCCGCAGCGTGCCGCCCAGCTCTCGCTTCTTCTCCACAAGGTGGGTCTCGTAGCCCTGCTGCGCCAGGTTGGCAGCCGCGGTCATGCCAGCGATGCCACCGCCGATCACCAGCGCCTTCTGAACTACCGGCGCGTGGCTGGCCTCCAGGGGCTGGAGCAGGCGGGCCTTGTCCACCCCCATTCTGATCAGGTCGCGGCCCTTGAAGTTTGCTTCCTCCGGATAGCCTTTGTGTACCCACGAGTCCTGGTTCCTCAGGTTGACCATCTCCAGGAGGTAGGGGTTGAGGCCAGCCAGGCGGCAGGCGCGGCGGAAGGTCCCTTCGTGGGTCTTGGGGGAGCAGGCCGCCACCACCGCGCGGGTGATCTTCTTCTCGCGGATGGCAGTGGCGATCTCTAGCTGGGTGTTGCCGGCGCAGCTAAACATCTGACTCTGGGCGTGAACGACGTTCGGCAGGGTGAGGGCGTACTCCACTGCCTTCTCCACATCGATGACGCTGGCGATATTGGAGCCGCAGTGGCAGACGAATACGCCGATGCGCGGCTCCTCGACGTCCTCGATCGGTTCGCCCATCTCCGGCTCGGGCCACTGCCTGTGCTCGATGTAGGTGAGGGCGGAGGCGGCCGCTCCACTCCCTTCGGCGACGCTATCGGGTATGTCCTTGGGGCCGCTGGCGCAGCCGGCCACGAAGATGCCTGGCCGGGTGGTGGCGATCACTCCTCCCTGGCTCGCCACCGTCCTCAGGAAGCCGTCCTCGTCCACCATTATCCCCAGCACCTCGGCCAGCTTCTCCAGCCCCTCGGGTGGCCGCACCGCCGTGGCCAGGATCACCATGTCGGCCTCGGCCGTCTCCAGGCGGCCGGCGTCGGTGTTCTCGTAGCGCACCAAGAGGCCACTGCCGTTGGGGCTGACATCCGCCGGATGGCCGCGAATGAACTTAGCCCCCGCCCGGCGGGTCCGGTCGAAGAAGGCGTCGAAGCCCTTGCCGTAGGCCCGCACGTCCATGTAGAGGACGGTGATGTCCTTGACGCCGTGGTCGATGGCTTGGAAGGTCTCTTTGATGGAGTACATGCAGCAGAAGCGCGAGCAGTAGCGATAGAAGCGGCGGTCGCGCGAGCCCACGCAGAGGACGAAGAGGATGCTGTGGGGGTGCTCGCCGTCCGAGGGCTTGATGATCGCCCCGCCCGTGGGGCCAGCCGAAGTGAGCATTCGCTCGAACTCCAGCGATGTCAGCACGTCGGGGTGCTTGCCGTAGCCGTAGTGGCGCAGGAGGGCCGGGTCGATGAGGTCGTAGCCAACGGCCACGATGATGGCGGCCACATCCCTGGTCAGCAACTGCTCGCGCGGCATGAAGAAGTCGATGCACTTGGGCCCGCACGCCTGGATGCAGTGATCGCAGGGGAAGTAGTTGGGCGGGTCGTTCAGGCAGAGGTCTAGGTCTATCAGATAAGGACTGGGAACAGCTTGAGGCATGGGGGTGTAGATGGCCTTGCGGGAGGCCATGCCCACATCGAACTCGTTGGGTACGCACTGCGGGCAAACGTCGACGCACAGGTTGCAGCGCGTGCACTCATCGGTCACGAAGCGCGACCGCAGCCTGATGCCTACGCTAAAGCTGCCCGCCTCTCCCTCCACCGACTCCACCTCGGCGGGGGAGAGGACCTCGATGTTGGGGTGGGCGTCCACCTCGGCGAGCTTGGGGGCCTCGATGCAGATGGAGCAGTCCAGGGTGGGGAAGTTCTTGTCCAGAGCGGCCATCTTGCCGCCGATGGTGGGCGACTTCTCCACCAGGATCACCTTGCTGCCCGCCTCGGCCAGGTCCAAAGCCGCCTGCACGCCGGCGATGCCGCCGCCTATGATCAGCACCGTGTCCTTCACGACGTCTCCTGCTTCTTGGCGTACTCATAGCCGGCGTTGAAGGCCCTGAGGTTCAGGCCCAGCAGGCGGGGCGGCAGCGTATCGCGGATCGACTGCTCTCCTGCCTGGTGGCTTATCAGGCCGGTGGCACCGCTGAAGAAGCCTACCATGACCACATTGGCCACGATGCGCCTGCCCAGCTCCTCGGCTATGCGGGTGGCTGGGATCCCCCGGTGGAGGCCCTCGTCTGCAAAGGGCCTGACCAGGTCCGACTCGATGAGTAGGATGCCATCCTTCACCAGGTTGGGGCGGTAGCGCTCGTATGCCTCCTGAAACATGGCCACGAAGTGGTCGGGGTGCGTCACCAAGGGGTAGTCGATCGGCTCGTCGGAGATGATGACGTCGGCGTTGCTGGCACCGCCGCGAGCCTCAGGCCCGTACGACTGGCTGAAGACGGCCTCCTTGCCGTCGTAGAGGGCGGCCGCCTTGCCGATAAGGAGGCCCGCCAGCATCATGCCCTGCCCGCCGAAGCCGG
>JALHUG010000277.1 GCA_022866185.1 Dehalococcoidia bacterium | reverse complement strand
GGGAGCGGACGTGTCACGCCGCAACTCCACCACGCCGCCGACAGTGGGGGGCGTGGGCGATGGCGTGACCGTCGGCGCTGGTGTAGGCGAGACCGTCGGGCTGGCCGTGGGCGACGGTGTCGGGGACGGTGTGGGCGATGGCGTCGGCGACGGCGTGGGCGACGGCGTGGGTGAGGGCGTGGGTGTGGGTGTGGGCGCCGTTGTCACCTCCACCACTCCGTTTGGGGGGAAGTCTTGGAGGTTGGCTTCACCAGAGTTCTGTATGTCGTTCCAGCGCCGAGCCCGCCCGTAGGGGTCCGAGGAAGGGAAGATGTGGCCGTAGTCTTCGTTGCCGCCATAGTCATTCGGCTCGCCGGGAGCCCAATACGTGAAGGTCACCGGTTCACCGCTCACCCAGACCCAATTGCCTTCCGAAGCAGCATCGGTCATCCCGATCCAAAGGCTGCGACCGACGCCTCCGAACCCAGAAAACGTGTCCCAGATCCACGCTTCCTCCGCAGCATCGTTGATGGTGACAAGATGGCCACCGAGAGCGACGGCTTCGGCCTCGGTATCCGTCCAAGTGGTAGACGCAAGCAGGTAGTAGGTGTGACCGTTGCCCGGGTTCACGATTGGCCCGCCGATGACTGGGGTGCTCGCCTCACCGGAAAGTGGGCTCAGAGGCCCGCCCCCTGCTGCCAGTAGGACCAACGCGATCAGCGCGATACCAAAGGGGGGAATGAATACCGCGGGACGAAACAGTCGAATCGCTTTCATCACGGCGCACCTCCAGACATCTGCCGGGCTGCCGACGGGTGCGCACGACGCAGCGGGAGCCGTGACATGAAAGCCGGCAGCTCAAGCGCTGCCGGTCTCCATCACGCCTATGAAGGGCACCTGGCTCCGCCCCTCACCGCCGCACCCGGTCTTAGGGCTCGAGGACGTTGTATATCTACTTTGCACATTATGCACACGTGGGCGAATTTGTCAAGAGGGGCATGATCGAACCGAAGGCTGTTGGCGACAGACGCCTCCCTTTCAGTTTCGCACAGGCAGACCTGAAGGTCATGAACGAATTGAGGTCTCATCGTCAGCATAGTCGGCCAAGGCGTGTGAGCAGAGACCCTTCGCTGCGCTCAGGGTGACATCCTCACTCACTGTCATGCTGAGCGAAGCGAAGCATCAGCGAAGCGAAGCATCTCATACGGTGCGCCACTATTCTCTGCATGACTATCAGGTGGGGGTCGAGCTTTAGCCCACCGACGGCGATTGGCCCACCGCCGGCGGTAACTCGGTTTGCCTACTGCCGTCTGCCCTGCTACCATACGTAAGGTTGTGGTTGAGGAAGTGAAGACAGCACCCGCTCCTGAGGTGGCCAGCCTGGGCCAGCCCAGCTACGTCTGGCGCTTCGGCCTGGAGCGCCGCCTCGATCTCATCCGCCGCCACGTTCCCCTGCAAGGCCGCCGCATCCTCGATATCGGTTGCGGCGTGGGGACGTTCGTCCAGCGCCTGCGGGAGTTCTCGCCCCACGTGTACGGAGTGGACATCGACCAAGAGCGTATTCGCCGGGGGGCGATGGCTCTGCCTCACCTGGCGGTGGCGGTGAGCGAGCACCTGCCCTTCGTCGACGCCACCTTCGATGTCGTCCTTCTGCACGAGGTCCTGGAGCACGTGCGCGACGATCGTCTCACCCTGAGAGAGGCCTGCCGGGTGACCAAACCCCGGGGAAAGATCGTTATCTACTGCCCCAATCGTCTCTACCCCTTCGAGACCCACGGCATCTTCCTGGGCAAGCGTTACGTCTTTGGCAACATCCCCCTGGTGAACTACCTGCCGGACGGGCTGCGCAAGCGGCTGGTGCCGCACGTGCGCGCCTATACGCGGCGAGGCCTCAGGCGGTTGTTCGCCGGCCTGGCGACGAGGCCCGTCGTCCACACGTACGTCTTTCCGGGATTCGACAACCTGGCGGCTCGCAGTGCCCTGGCCTCTTCGATCTTGCGCCGCGTGGTCTACCCGCTGGAAAATTCGCCCCTGAGCAACTGTGGCCTGTCTCATTTCGTTGTACTAGAGAAGAGGGGATAGAGGAGCCATGACCAGCGCCCACAGGTCTCGGCGGCGGAGGCTGCGGCAGCTCAACGGTGGTCGGCAGCGCTCCAGCCCTCCTTGGCTGTGGCTGCTGAGCGCCCTGGGGTTGCTGATGCTGGCGTTCGGGGCCCTCGGCAGCGGCGCTGCCTTCGCCGTTTACTACCACTACTCGCACGACCTGGCTCGGCCCGATATCGCCCTGGCTCGCACCGGCTCGGCTGGCAGCCGCATATTCGACCGGAACGGCAACCTGCTGTACGAGTTCGTGGACCCGCTGTCCGGCTTGAAGAACCCTGTCCCCATGTCGGAGATCTCTCCCTGGCTGATCCAGGCCACCGTCTCTACCGAGGACGCCAGCTTCTACGACAACCCGGGGGTGAACATAAAGGGGTTGATGCGGGCTGCCATGGAAAACCTGACTCCCTTCGGGCCCGGCTTCTTCAAGGGCAGTGGCGGCAGCTCCATCACTCAGCAACTGGTGAAGAACGTCTATATTCCGCCCGAGGAGCGCACTGAGCGGTCGCTGGGACGCAAGATCAAAGAGGTCGTCATGGCCATCGAGCTGAAGCGCCGCTACAGTGACAACCAGATCCTGGAGTGGTATCTGAACCAGGTCTACTATGGCAACTTCGCCTACGGCGCGGAGGCCGCCGCCTGGCGCTACTTCGGCAAGCCGGCCAAGAACCTCACCCTGGCGGAGGCGGCGATGCTGGCCGGGATCCCCTCGGCGCCCGGCTACTACTCTCCCGTCATCCCCGAGAACCGGCCGGAGGCCGCCCGACGTCAGCAGTACGTTCTGGACCTGATGGTGGAGCACGGCTACATCACTCAGCAGCAGGCGGATGAGGCAAAAAAGGAGGAGCTGGTCTTCGAGGAGGGGACCTTCCCCATTCGGGCGCCCCACTTCGTGTTCTACGTGAAGGATGTCATCACCAAGATGTGCGAGAAGGGCCAGTTGCAACTGGCGCCGGACACCGACTGCTCTCAACTGGTGGACCGCGGCGGCCTGCGGGTCACTACCAGCCTCGACCTGCCGTTGCAGCAGAGGGCGGAGGGCATCATCGAGAACGTCATCAGCGCCAATGAGAACATCTACGGCGGCCACAACGCGGCCGCGGTGGTCATTGAGCCGGCCACCGGCGAGATCCTGGCGATGGTGGGCAGCCGCAACTACGATCGGGCGGACATCGATGGCGAGGTGAACATCACCACGTCTGAGCGCTCGCCCGGCTCCTCGATAAAGGTCTACACTTATCTGGCTGCCTTTCTTCAGGGCTGGACGCCGGCCACCATAGTCAGGGATGAGCCGATCGACATCAAATCGGCCAGCGGTCAACCCATCCAGAACTGGAACTTCTCGTTCAAGGGGCCGGTGACTGTGCGGACGGCTCTATCGGAGTCCATCAACATCGCGGCCGTCAGGACAATCCTGGCGGTGGGCGTCGAGACTGTCGTCGACGTAGCTCACAAGATGGGCATCACCTCCCTGAACGAGCCCGACCGCTACGGGCCTGCCCTCACCCTCGGCGGCGGCGAGGTCAAGCTTCTCGACCACACCTATGCCTACAGCGTCTTCGCCAACAGCGGGCTGATGGTAGGCATGCCCACGGTGGAGGATCTGCCCGCGGGCTACCGCCAACTCGATCCGGTGGGCATCCTGGCGGTGGAGAATGCTCTGGGAACAGTGCTCTACGAGTACAAGGGGGCCGATTCGCTGCAGGTGGTACCGGCAAACTACGCCTACCTGATCACCGATATCCTCTCCAAGAGTGCCATCCAATGGGCGTTGCTCACCATCTCCCGTCCGGCGGCTGCCAAGACGGGCACCAGCGAGGGGTTCCACGACAGCCTGGTTATGGGCTATACCCCCGATCGGGCGGTGGGTGTGTGGATGGGCAACGCCGATAACACCCCCATGGCCGAGGGCACGTTCAGCTTTGCCGGCGCCGGCCCCATATGGAAGCAGATCATGGAGGCTGCCCACGAGGGCATCCCGTCCCACGACTTCGTGGCCCCGAAAGGCGTGTACTTCTCCCCTTGCGCCGGCAGGATGGAGGTCTTCGTGGAGGGTACTGCGTGCACGTACGTGGTGCCGAGACCCATCCCCGTCCCAGCCGTCGGCCCTACCCCAGCCGCCACTGGCACTCCCGGCTTGCCTCCCACCGGTACTCCCGCGACGCCGGGGGCCGCTCCCTCAGCCACCCCTGCAATCACCCCGGCCAGCACGCCCCATCCCGAGCCGTCCCAACAACCCGCCGCTACTCCAAAGCCGACAGCCCAGGCCATCCAGTAGCGCGCCCTCGACGTTTCATCCGACGGCTGCGGCGGGTGGCGTGACGTGATATGATGAGTGTGAGGCCGCTTGGCGGCTGGCGACGAAGGGAGGGCGATCATGGTCAAGGGTGGCGTCGAGAGACCCTTCGAGTACGAATATCGGCCAGGCGAGGAGCTGGTGCTGCGCTTCCGCAGGCCCGTGGTCGACCTGATTCCGGCGGAGGTTCACGAGCATCTGGTGGCGGGCAGGAAGGAGCTCCTTCTGGCCATGCGCGGCTTCGTGGACGCGGCCATCAGTCGCCTGGACGAGCGGGAGCAGGCGAGGACGCAGCGGCGCACCGAGATCAAGGTGGAGTGAGGCTCCCGACCGACCTTTCGGCCAGCAGGCGGTCCAGGTCCTCCTCGCTGGTGATTTCGGCCACCGACCGGATGAAGTCGCTCAGGGATGGGCTGAGCCGTTGCAGCGCCAGCATCTTGGGGCCGACGGCGCTGCTGGAAGCCGGCGTATCGCCGTATAGCCCCCTGAAGGCGAAGTAGGCCTGGTTGATCTTGCGGATGTAGAAGCCGTTTTCGGCGAGGAATTCCCTCTTTTCCTCCATCAGTTCCTCGGCCTCGCTGATCTTTCCCTCGCTTAGAAGCCTGTCCACCTCCAAACGCAGCTCGTGCATCTCCGCCTTGAAGTCGATACGCGGCTCCTCGCGCGCTCCGTCGGCGGCGAGGCTTGACTGGGGTAGGGGGAAGCGCTGCTGCACCAGGTCGGCTATCAGCCGGCCGCCGATGTTGGCGACGGTCTCGTTGAGGGTGCGCAGGGTCGCGTTGTCTAAATAGTGGCGCCCCAGGGGGTGGAAGAAGAGGTACTGGTGCAGCCACTCGTGGGCGACCAGCTCCAGAACGTCCGCATAGCTGGCGTGCTCGGCTACGGTGCTGGGGTAGGTGGCGATTCCGCTGATGCTCACCACCAGGCTGGAGACGCCGCCGGCGGCCGTCTCATCCTCCAGCGCCGTCATCTGCTCGTCGGTTAGGCCCCTGCGCAGGAGGATGGACCGGTCGAGGGAGATGTGGTCGCGGGGAGAGATGGCCAGCACCAGCGGCGGCTGGTGGAACTCGAAGTCGAGGGGTGGGAAGACGAAGCGCACCTGGGAAAACAGGGGCAGTGAGGTGGTGATCCCTTCGCCCTCGACCACCTTGGACACTCGCTTCTCCAGGATGGCCTCCACCTTGTTCTCCAGTCGCTCCTGCTCCTTGCGCTTCTCCTCCAGGGCCGAGCGCAGGGATTCATCTTCGCCCGCAGCTAGCTGTTGCTCGAGGGATGCCACCTCCGCCGTCAGGGCGAAGTATCGCTGGAGCATGTCGTTTTCCTCGTCGATGCTGGGGCCGTCGTCGAAGAGGTGGCCGACCTCGTACAGCCAGCGGTTGAGGAGGTGGCGCACCTCCCAGCCGGTGAGGTCGTAGCGGAAGGGGGCAGCGGCTTTCGATATGGGGTCAGAGGGTCCGCCGCCGCGCAGCAAAACGACAGCGCTGGCCACGGCGGTGACCAGGAGGAGGAGGCTTGCGACGGCTGCTGCTATGCGCCAGGGCATCGGGCGAACCAAGCAGAGGCTAGGTGCTCTCGACCGTCCTCTTACCTGATGACAGCTCTGGCCGCCGGTATGAGCCGAAGCTGTCTCCCTTCACTTCCACGCTATCCAAGATGTCCAGGGGTTCCTCCTGGCCGTCGAAGACCCTCAGTATTTGGTAGGTGGTCGACCTCTGAGCGGGCCGCCTGCCCACATCGCGAATCAGGGCCCTCAGTTCCATTGGGCGCATCAGTTGGCCATTGGTGGCGCCGGCAGCGGCGGATATGCTCTCGTTGATCAGCGTGCCGCCGAAGTCGTTGGCCCCGGCATTCAGGCAGGACTGGGCGAGCTTGGGGCCTTCTTTGACCCAGGAGACCTGTATGTTGGGGATCCAGTTGTTCAGCATCAGTCTCGATACGGCGTACATCTTCGCCACCTCGTCGGCCGTGGCCCCAGCGCGAACACCCTTGACCAGGCCCTTCCGGTACATGGGCGCCTCCCAGCATAGGAAGCTGAGAGGAACGAGCTCAGTGAAGCCGCCGGTATCCCTCTGGATGTCCCGCAGGAGGGCCAGGTGATTCGCCTTGTGCCAGGAGCCCTCGATGTGGCCGTACATGATCGTGGCGCTGGAGGGGATGCTCAGGCCATGGGCGGTGGTGATCACGCGGATCCAGTCGGCGGTGCTGATCCGGGCGGGCGAGATAACCTTGCGGATGCTATCGTCCAGGATCTCGGCGGCGGTGCCGGGCAGGCTGCCCAGGCCGGCCTGCTTGAGCAGCGTGAGGTATTCCGCCAGCGGCGTCCTCGACCGAAGGGCGCCGTAGAGCACTTCCTCGGGGGAGAAGGCGTGGATGTGGATATCTGGGACCTCCCTCTGGATGGCCTGGCAGATATCGATGTACAGGTGGCCGTCCATTTTTGGCGGCAGACCTGCCTGAATGCACACCTCGGTCGCTCCCAGCTCCCATGCCTCCTTGGCCCTGCGCACTAGCTCCTCGATGGGCAAGAAGTAGGCCTCCTCCTGGCGATGGCCGCGGCTGAAGGCGCAGAAGCCGCATCGCTTGATGCAGACGTTGGTGAAGTTGATGTTGCGGTTCACGACGTAGGTCACCACGTCGCCGACGGTTCTGCGCCGCAACTCGTCGGCCGCCAGGATCAGGGAGTGGAGGGCCGGGCCTTCGGCGTCGAACAGGACGACCGCTTCCTCCTGGGAGATGTCCTTGCCCTCCAGGCTCTTGCCGAGGATGCGGGCCACCGCCGGGTCGATGGCGCCCAGCGTGCGCTCCCAGGAGGAGGGTGGTTGGCGGCGGGCCGAGGGGTCTGAGGCGCTGGCTACCAAGGTTCTTCCTCCCTTCGCACGTAGCCATCGTGGTCGGTCCAGGCAAGGATCCGCTGCCGCAATGACTCCCGCACGAAGCCGTTTCGTTGGGCCAGGTATTCGGGGTAGATGGCCAGCCGTTCCCGCAGCTCGAAGCCGGCCTCCTCGGTGACGGCCTTCAGGTCGGCGATGCCGGGCCAGGGGGCCTCCGGGTTGATGAAGTCGCTGGTGACGGGCGAGATGCCCCCCCAGTCGTTTATGCCGGCCAGCAAATAGAGCGGGTATGCCTGCGGGGTCAGGTTGGGAGGAGACTGGATGTTCATGGCCGGAAGAAGGAGGCGGGCCACGGCTATGGTCCTCCGCATGTCCAGCAGCGACGGCTCCCGCCAGCCGCGCATGGCTGTGTCCTCTTTGACCCGCAGGTTCTGGATGATGACCTCTTGGATGTGGCCGTAGCGGGCGTGGAGCTCCTTGATGGCGAGGAGGGAGTCGACTCGCTCCTGGGGGGTCTCGCCGATGCCGATGAGAAGGCCGGTGGTGAATGGCACCTTCATCTCGCCGGCGCAGGCGATGGTGTCCAGCCTTGTGCTGGGCAGCTTGCCGGCGCACTGCCAGTGGGGGCCGCCGGGGGCCGTGAGGCGGCTGCTGACGTTTTCCAGCATGAGGCCCATGCTGGCGTTGACGTCCCGCAGTTCGGCCAGCTCCTCGCGGGTGAGGATGCCCGGGTTGGCATGGGGCAGAAGGCCGGTCTGCTCCAGGACGAGCTCGCACATGGCCCGCAGATAGGAGACCATGCTGCGATGCCCCAGATGGGCCAGTTGCTCTCTCACCTGGGGGTACATCTCCTCGGGCCTTTCGCCCAGACTGAACATGGCCTCCTTGCAGCCCTGCGGCCTGCCGGCTTCGGCCACGGCCAGGACCTCGTCGGGGCTCATGGTGTGAGCCAGGGGGTCACCCGGCGCCTTGGCGAAGGTGCAGTAGCCGCACTTCTGGCGGCAGAGGTTGGTGAGAGGGATGAACACCTTGCGAGAGTAGGTTGCCGTTCGCCCCTTGTGGCGGTCGCGCACCAGACTTGCGGTCAGCAGCAAGGCCGATAGGTTGCTCCCCGTCGCCTCCATGAGCCGATAGCCGTCCTGTGGGAGGAGGTCATGGCCAGCAACCGCCCTGGCCAGCGTTTCCTGGAAATCGCTGGAGAGGCTGCTATGGATAGAGTGCTCTAGCGTCGTCATTCCCTGCTCAAAGACACCATCCGCCACCAGCGGGGATCATTGTGGCCGCCCGTAGGTCTGGTATCACGCTTCGGGCTAATAGTATAATGGCTCGCCATGCCTGTCGAGGTGCTTGCATTCATCGGCGGAACGGGTCCCGAGGGCCTGGGCCTGGCCGTGCGCTTCGCCGCGGCTGGCCATGAGATCGTCATCGGTTCGCGCTCGCCGGAGCGGGCCCAGCAGGCGGTGGAGAAGATAACGGCTCGCGTGCCCCAGGCGCGGGCTGCGGGCATGGTCAACCAGGAGGCGGTGCGCAGGGGGGACATCGTGTTCGTCACCATCCCCTTCGTTGGTCACAGGGATACCCTCGCGGCGTTGGCGCCGGATATCGGGGCCAAGCTGGTGGTGGACGTGGTGGTCCCCATCTCCTTCGAGGGCGGGAAGATCGCCGCCATCGCCGTGCCCGAGGGCTCGGCGGCCCAGCAGGCCCAGTCGCTCTTGCCCCAGGCCCAGGTGGTGGCCGCCTTCCACCACCTCGACGCCGGCCAGCTCATGCGGGTGGAGCGGCCGCTGGCGGCCGATGTGCTGGTGTGCGCTGACCATCAGCAGGCCAAGGAGCGGGTGATGGCCCTGGCCGAGAAGATGGAGGGCGTGCGGGCGCTGGACGGCGGCCCCCTGGCCAACAGCCGCTACCTGGAGGAGTTCACCGTTCTCCTTCTGAACCTCAACAAGACCTACAAGGCCCGCACCTCTCTCAGGATCACCGGGATCTCCCCTACCCTCAGGGGCTAGGTCCGGGCGGGCGCTATGGCTCTCCAAGTGCAGATCATCGGCGTCGCTGGCATGCCCGAGGTTCGCCCCGGCGACGACCTGGCGGCCCTGATCCTGGAGGCCGCTCGCGGGCAGGGCGTGGACATCGAGGACGGCGATGTGCTGGTGGTCACCCAGAAGATCGTCTCCAAGGCCGAGGGGCGGCTGGTGGACCTGCGCCAGGTGGAGCCGTCGGCTCGCGCTCAGGAGCTGGCCGCCCAGACAGGCAAGGACGCGCGGCTGCTGGAGGTGATCCTGGGAGAGAGCCGGCGTATCGTCCGCCAGGAGCGCGGCGTCATCATCTGCGAGACCAAGCACGGCTTCGTCTGCGCCAATGCCGGCGTCGATACCTCCAACGTCGGCGGCGGCATGGTTTCCCTCCTGCCCGAGAACCCCGACGAATCGGCGGAGCGCATTCGGGCGGCGGTACAGGAAAGAAGGGCTGGCATCTCGGTTGCGGTGATCATCTCCGATACCTTCGGTCGGCCCTGGCGGGAGGGCCACACCAACGTGGCGATAGGCGTGGCGGGCATGAGTCCCACCAGGGACTACGTGGGCCAGAGCGACCCTCACGGCTACGTCCTGCGGGTGAGCACGATGGCCGTGGCGGACGAGCTGGCGGCGGCGGCTGAGCTGGTGATGGGGAAGCTCTCGCGGGTGCCGGTGGCTATCGTGCGCGGGTTCGATTACCAGCGGGCGGAAGGCTCCGCTCGGCAGCTCATTCGGCCGGAGGAGAGGGATCTCTTCCGCTGAGGCGGAACAAGGAGGACGAGCGATGACAGATCAGATGCTGGAAGGCGTCAAGAAGCTGTTCGAGGAGGCCAACATAGGTCACCTGGCGACCGTGATGCCAGACGGGTCGCCGCAGGTGACCCCCATGTGGGTCGATTTCGACGGAGAGCACATTCTGGTGAACACGGCAGAGGGCAGGCAGAAGCCCAGGAACATCCGGCGCGACCCTCGCGTTGCCATCTCCATAACCAGGAAGGAGAGTCCCTATACGTACGCCCAGGTACGCGGGCGGGTGGTGGAGGTCACCAGGGAGGGGGCGGAGGAGCACATCGACCGGCTGGCCAAGAAGTACCTGGGGCGGGACAAGTACCCTTGGCGACAGCCCGGCGAGCGGCGCATCATCGTCAAGATCGCGCCGGAGCACGTGTCGTCGATGGGGGCGGGCTAGGGGGCGGGGTGGGGGGACGGCAGGTCGGGTAGCCGGCTGGATGGCCTTTCGGGTTGCGCCTTGCTTTGGCGTACCCACCGCGCGTACGCGCGCTCGACCATCGTGGAGGGCACATTCGGCCCCACAACTAGCCCCTCGACCAGACGCATGGCGTGCCGCAGGTAGCCCTGACCCTCCTCGAACCGTTCGCTAGGGCCTTCCTCTCTAGCCCCCAGCGTGAGAGTGCCATCCAGTCCCGTCAGCGTGTATATCAGCTCCTCGAGCACGCGCGGGTCGATCGCGAGCTCTGGCGCGGATCCCCTGGCAAGATCACCGACGGCGGCGCGAAGCTCCTGCAGCATCGAGATTATCTCTGCGTTGCTCTTCTCGAGCGGATTCTCGCTCCGCCTGAGCGACTGTAGGTCGATGGCCACGGAGATGGGCGTATCCACCTGAGACACGTCTTTCTCGACAGCGCGGATCTGGCGCGCGATCTCGCCGCGGCAGCGGTCGGCGCTGTCGAGATCGCGGTGATCGAGCTCGATTGTTCGCGTGCCGGCGACGTCGAAGGGAATCCTCTGGCCAGCCTGGATGATCTGAACCACGGGCTTTCTGACCGCGTGGCGGACGGCGAGTTCGTAGAACACGTTGGGATTCCAGTCCGTGAGGTCCGCGATGACGAGGGGGTCCTCAACAAGGTGTTGAATGATCTGGGGTGTGATCAAGCCGGGCTCGGAGATCTTGTCCGCTCGGAGCGCCGTATACCCGCATTCCTTCGCCGCCGGGGCAATGACGTGGTTGAGCACTTGGTCCGATCGAGCGCGAGTTTCGGTTCCCTCATCGTCTATGGGGGCTATCACGAAGCAGACGCGCTTCTCCTCTCCACCTGGCATGTGAGCACCTCCTCAATCGGGACGCCTGGTCGGCGGTCGCACCCCCGCTGCCGATCCTCATGTGCAATATCACGCTTTTCGGGCACCCTGTCAAGGAGGCAGCGGTAGCGGGGCCGGTTCGCCGTTGGTGGTTTAGTTCTCGACCCCCGCCTGAAGGCGGGGGCATCGGATTCGCCTCCCCATGCCCCAGCCTTGAGGCGGGGGTTGTGTGCGAACCTGGGAGTTCAGAACCCACCAATCATGAACCAATTACGCCCTAGCCCCCCGTGTACAAGTCGATGATGGCGCTGCCCCAGAAGAGGGCGATGATCGCCCCCAGGGCGATGAAGGGGCCATAAGGGATGTACTGGCCCCGCCGCATGACCCCTGTGGGCAGCAGAAGCACCGCTACCAGGCCGCCGCTGACGGCCATGAAGAAGAGTCCCACCGTCACGGCGGGGAAGCCCGCCACCAGGCCCATGAGGATGGCCATCTTCACATCGCCGAAGCCGAAGCGGCCCAGGGACGCAATGTAGACGGCGAGCATGATGGCGAAGGCCAGGCCGCCGCCGGCGAAGGCCTGCGCCACGCCCCGGTCAGGCCAGGCCCAGGACACAGCCATCGCCAGGAGCATGGCGGGGTAGACGATGCGATTGGGGATGAGGCGGCGCTCCAGGTCGGTGGTCATCAGGGCCAGGAAGATGGCGGCGAACAGGCCACCCAGGATCGTTGGCCCCCACTCGTCGCTGGGCAGGGCGGCTAGGGCGAAGACCAGGGCGCTGGCCGGCGGCAACAGGAGGGCGCGAATGGGCAATCGCTGGTCGCAATCGGGGCAGCGGCCACGATGCCACAGGTAGCCCAGCAGGGGGAGGAGGTAAACGGGGTGGGTGGGGGAACGGCAGGTCGAGCAGCGCACGAGAGGCCCCCCAGGGGGCACGTCGGAGTAGAGGCGGTCGAGGAACAGCTCCAGTAGATGGCCGGCTATGAGGCCGAGGAAAGCGGCGGCAATCGGCATGGCGGTTCCCTTCGATCCCTGGCGAGGGTCAAGGTTGGCTCACTCACTGATGGGCAGGTTAGCGCATTGAGCCTGGAGAGGCAATGGCAAAACTCCTCGCGAGGGCTCGCGTGGGAGGGTAACGAGAGGGCAGTTTGCACGTCTATTCAAGTGAAAGGCGAGCAGGATTCGTGAAGCAAGTGGACATAAGTGTAACAACCTCCTATGCTCAGGCGTCTAAACCTTCGGATGGACTAGATGAGCGATGAGCCTACTTTGTCGCTATCCCTGGGACAAGGAGGTGGCTATAGAGCGGCAGATATGAAGATGATAATCGCGGACGGGGTGAGGAGAGTTGGCCTGGCAGGACCGCAGGTCCCCACCCCGGACGCCGGGGTGCGCGGGGCCCGACGTCTCTTATTTCTTATCACAGCATAGGCCAACCTGCAAGCCAACCCCGCGGGTGAAGCAGGAGCCTAATGGAGGTACAAGAAGCGATGCTAAGCAATATGAGCGAGTTCGTCCTGAGGCTAGTGGCCCGCTTCCGGTCGGAGGCAGGGCAGGCCCTGACTGAGTACGGCCTGATTTTGGCCCTCATCGCGGTGGTCTGCATGGCTGCCGTGGGGGTCATTGGTTTGGCCATTTCTGGGTTCCTGGGCCAGATAGCGACCGCTCTCGGCGGATAGTCCATTCAGGTGGGAACCAATAGCAGGGGCGGTCCGCGGCCCAACCGGGGGTCAGTACGAGGCACATGTGCTGTTAGGCGCTCCGGCTGAGCCGCGGCGCTCCTGCAGAAGTAGTCAAGCACCGGGAGCCTATAGTAGCCATGTTTAGGCGCATCATCAGACGCACAGGCAAAGAGGAGGGTGGACAGTCACTGGTGGAGTTTGCCTTTGTGCTGCCCATCTTCCTCCTCGTGCTCTTTGCCATCGTCGATTTCGGGATGGCTTTCAATGCCTGGCTTACCGTCACCAACTCGGCGCGCGAGGGTGCCCGTCTGGGAACTATTCACGCACCTGCCGTTGACATCGAGCAGCGGGTGCGTAATACGGCGAGCTCCCTTGATCAAGCTGACCTTACCGTCACCGTCACCAACGCCGATGGTGACCCGGGCACGTCGGTGGTGGTGGACGTGAGCTACACCTACTCCGTAATGACTCCCGTGGCGGGCCTCGTGAGCATGGTCAGCGGCGGTACCGTCAGTGACACGTTCACCATAAGCTCGACTGCTGACATGCGATTGGAGTGATTGGCATGATTGGCATGAAGGCGTTGCGAATGCTGCGTCGCCTTTGGCGGCAAGAGCTCGGTCAAGGCCTCGTGCTTGCTGCCCTGGGCATGCTCGTGATCCTGGGCTTTGCGGCCATGGCCGTGGATGTGGGCTACTGGCTCGCTCAGAAGGGCGAGGTCCAGAAGGCCGTGGATGCTGCTGCTCTGGCCGGCGCGTGGGAGCTTCCAGACGACTCTGTGGCGGCGACGGCCAAGGCCCAAGAGTATCTGCTGAAGAATGGTGTGGACGCGTCCAAGGGGGACACGATCTCCATAACCTTCCGTCGCACCTACATCACCGATCCCACCAAGTGGGACACCATCGTCGTCACGGTGGATCGGCCGGCGCAGGCGTGGTTCGCCAGGGCTTTCGGCCTTGAGGACGCGCTGATAGGGAACGTGCACGCCGCGGCCGCCAAAGGAGGGGGCGGTGGAGCCTTCACGCCGGTGGACGTGGTGGAGGTCCTC
>JALHUG010000276.1 GCA_022866185.1 Dehalococcoidia bacterium | reverse complement strand
GGCCCAGAGGCCCGCGGATGGCGGCGTGGGCCGCCTGCAGAGCGGCGTGGGAGGTGAACAGCACCAGCGCGCGCCCTTGACTGGCCCGACAGAGCTCGCAGAGGGCGTGGTGGGTGACATCTTGGTAGTCGCGCGCCCCCGGTTCGGGCATGTCCCGGGGCAGGAGGATGAGGGCCGCCCGCTGGTAGTCGAAGGGGGAACCCAGCAGCAGCTCGCTGGCCTCCTCCAAGCCCAGCCGCTGGCGAATGTAGTCGAAGGAGCCCTGGCTGGCCAGGGTGGCGCTGGTGAGGATGATGCTGTTCTTGTCGGTGTAGAGGCGCTCCTGGAGGAGGGGGGCGACATCCAGCGGCGCCGAAGCCACCGCGATGCCCGCTGGGCCGCCTTCCGCCAGCCACTGGATCCTCCGGGGGTCCTCCGTCTCGATGACGGCGGCGATCCCCTGGCGAAGCTGCTGGCCGGTTTGCAGCAGGACGGCCGTCTCGGCCAGCAGGCTCTCGTAGCCCAGGAGGCCCACGCCTTCGGCGTCGCTGAGGGCGGTGTGCAGACGGGCCAGCACATCCTCGACGGCGGCCAGGGCCAGGCGCAGGTTCTCCCAGGCCACTTCCATCGTCACCCAGTCGGGCTGGACACGCATGGCGCGGGTCAGCAGTAGGCGCTGGTCGTAGTTGCCGCTCTCCTCGGCGTGCTGGCGGAGGAAGTTCCGTGCCGCCTCGCTGAACTCGCGCAGGCGGGGGCGCGCCCTCTCCACCTCCTCGCCGATGGCCGCGGCCAAGCCGGTGAGATGGGAGCCCGGCCCCAGGGGCATGGCCAGCCCCCGCACGCTCTGGCGGACGCTCGCAGCCAGGCCCGAACCGCGCTCGCGTCCCTCCCGCCGCTGGAGGCGATCCAGGTGGGATAGCAGGTCGACCTCTCGCGCTTCAAAGCCCAGTTGGCGGGTGGCCTCCTCTTCCAGATGCTGGCCCTCGTCCACGATGAGATCGTCGTAGGGAGGGATGACGTGCCCGCCGACGGCGACGTCCGACAGAAGGAGGGCGTGGTTCACCACCACCAGGTGGGCCGCTTCGGCCCGCTGGCGAGCGCGCACCAGGAAGCAGCTTCCATCCAGGACGAAGGGGCAGGAGCTGCCCAGGCAGTTCTCATTCTGGGCCGAGAAGCGATACCAGAGCATCTCCTCTGCCGAGCTGAGCCTCAGCTCGGCGCGGTCGCCGCTTTCGGTCTGGGGCAGCCAGAGGAGGAGGCGGAGGAGGAAGTGGGCCTCCTCATCGGAGAGGGAAGGCGACTGGCGGGCCGCCAGGTGGCGACGCGAGCAAAGGTAGTTGCGCCTCCCCTTGAGCTGGGCTGCTGCCAGAGGACGGCCATCGGAGGGCCAACCTTCCAGGAGACGCTGGACGACGGGGATGTCCTTGGTGATGAGCTGCTCCTGCAGGTTGATGGTGGCGGTGGAGATGGTCACGCGGGCGTTGTTGCGCAGGGCATAGCAGGCCGCGGGCAGCACGTAGGCCAGCG
>JALHUG010000275.1 GCA_022866185.1 Dehalococcoidia bacterium | reverse complement strand
GACGCGCTGGTTCACTTCTACGAGCACCAGAACGCCAACATCCACCGGGCCATCCACACCCTGGGCGAGGAGGCCACCGCCGCCTACGAGGAGACGCGGGCCAAGGTCGCTCGCTTCATCAATGCGCCCCGGCCGGAGAGCATCGTCTTCACCCGCAGCACCACCGAGGCCCTGAATCTGGTGGCCTCTGCTTGGGGTCGGGCCAACGTGAGGGAGGGGGACGAGATCGTCCTCACCCAGATGGAGCACCACAGCAACATGGTTCCCTGGCAGCGCCTGGCCCAGGAGGTGGGGGCCAGCGTCAGGTACATAGCCGTCACCGACGAGGGGACCCTCGACCTGGACAGCCTGGGCGATATCATCACCGAGAAGACCAAGCTGGTGAGCGTGACCCAGGTCTCCAATGCCTTCGGCACCCTCAATCCCCTGGGCAAGATCATCGCGGCAGCCCATCGGCGGGGCGCCCTGGCGGTGGTGGACGGGGCTCAGAGCGTGCCTCACATGCCGGTGGATGTTCAGGCCATGGGCTGCGACTTCCTGGCCTTCTCCGCACACAAGATGCTGGGCCCCACGGGGGTGGGCGTCCTCTACGCCCGCTACGAACTGCTGGAGGCGATGGAGCCCTACCAGAGCGGCGGGGAGATGATCCGCCGCGTGCGCCTGGAAGGCGCAACCTGGAACGATGTGCCCTGGAAGTTCGAGGCGGGCACCCCCAACATCGCCGATGTCATCGCATTCGGCGCCGCCCTGGACTACCTCTCCGCGCTGGGGATGGACAACGTCCGTGCCCACGAGCGAGAGGTGACCGCCTACGCCCTTGGCCGCCTTGCCCAACTGAACGACATCATCATCTACGGCCCGCGGGACGCCTCCCAGCGGGGCGGTGTGGTATCCTTTAACTGCCCGGACATCCACCCTCACGATGTGGGGACGATCCTGGACCGGGAGGGCGTAGCTATCAGGGCCGGCCATCACTGCGCTCAGCCGCTGATGCGCCGCTTCGATATAGCCGGCACCGCCCGCGCCAGCTTCTACATCTACAATACCCGGGAAGAAGTGGATGCCCTCGTCGAGGGTATTGAGAAAGCGAGAGCATTCTTTAGCCATGCCCCTGGATGAAAGCAGCGAGCTGGATGAGCTCTATCGGGAGATCATCCTCGACCACTACCGCAGCCCCCGCAATCGCGGCTCCCTCGCCCAGCCCAGCGCCAGCAGCGAGGGCGACAACCCTCTCTGCGGCGACGAGGTGAGGGTCGAACTGGAGATTCGCGACGGCCGCATCTTCGACGTGCGTTTTGAGGGCAAGGGCTGCTCCATAAGCCAAGCCTCGGCCTCCATGATGACCGAGGCCATAAAGGGCCTCAGCCTGGCGGAGGTGGAGTCGCTGTTCGGGATGTTCAAGGGCATGATGTACAGCGCGGGCGAGGTGGACGCGGAGGCCTTGGGCGACCTGGAGGCCCTGCAAGGGGTGCGCAAGTTCCCGGTGCGGGTCAAGTGCGCCACCCTGGCCTGGAACACCCTGCAGGAGGCCCTGGAGGAGTTCAGGAAGGGCCAGGGCTAGCCTACAGCCGGTAGCGCGGCGGGGGGGAGGCTGGTGGCTGGGGAGTCTCAGTCAGCTTCGTGAGAGCTTACCTGAAACTGAGAGGGTGCAGGGATATCGTTGTGTCATCATGTTTTTTCGCCGACATCTCGACTTTTATGATACAATAGATGGCTAAGGATCGCAAAGAACGAAATTCCGTTCTATTGACAAACTGCACTAGTTCTGTTAGCCTAACCGTAGTCGATAGGGCCACTTTCGAAAGGTCCGTTGGGCTCTCGGGTCCAGTCGGCTCCAACAAACAAGCATGTACATCGTCTATCTAGACGAGTCAGGAACGCATACCCAGGCCCGCTACTTCGTGCTAGCGGGCCTCGCCGTATTCGAGCGAGAGACCTATTTCTTGGCCCAGAGCCTTGACCAACTCCAAAGTCGCTACTTTCCCTCTGAGACGAACCCCATTGAATTCCATGCCTCGTCTCTCCGTGCACCGGACGAACGCATTTTACCGCCATTTGATAAGTTGACGAAGGAACAGCGGTGGACTCTGATAAGGGACATCTACGAGGTCATCGCTGGATCAAGAATCAGGCTATTTGGCGTGGCGATAGAAAAGGCAAGCGTTGATGGCGACCCATATGAGCGAGCCTTTGAAGAAATCGTGAATCGGTTTGATCGAATGTTGGCAAGCATTTATCGAGACAGCGGAGACCCTCAAAGAGGGCTAGTCGTAATTGCTGAATCAAGCTATAGGGAGAATCTGGAAATTCTAGCAAGCCGAATCTGGAGTCAAGGACACCGATGGGGAGAGCTCCACAACATGGCAGATATCCCTTATTTTGCCCCAGCGAAGAGCACGCGCCTTCTGCAACTCGCTGACTTTGCTGCCAATGCTATCTATGGACGATATGAAAGCGGCTTCGCAAAAGACTTCGATAAGATCGCGACCCGAATCCACCAAGAGGAAGGTCGTCTTCACGGCCTTGTGCACAGGGCTCGCGATCGCGAAGGATGTTATTGCCCAGCCTGCGTTGCACGGCGAGCGCTACATCGACCAGAGGAAGACAGCTAAGACACGGGTTCAAAGCCCCATCGTCCTCCTTGAATCCGCGGGTGTGTCAAAGGGATAATTGCCCCCTTAGGTCTGCCTCTCGTGGCTCAGCGCTGCTGTCTCGCTGTCCGATCAGTGGTCACCAGGCGGGGATCAGGGGCGCACCTACGGGCTGTGAAGCGGCAGGCCCTCAAGGGAAGCGGAAGGTTGCGAAGTCGCGGGCGACTAGCACGCCTTCCAGACCACTGACATCCGGCTCTGCCTCCATGTGGGTGAGGATGATGGCGGTGGACGGTGGCAGCCGCTTTCTGACCTCCAGCACCTCGGCGAAGCTCAGGTGCTCCGGCCCTTTGTCTTGGCTGTAGTTGCAGTCCAGCACCAGCACGTCTGCCCCCGCTGCTAGAGCGAAGAGCTCGTCGCAGAGCTCCGTGTCGCCGGTGTAGGCGAGCACCTTCTCGGCCAAACGCAGCCTGTAGCCGAAGGAGGCTAGGTTTTCGCCGGCATGCTTCATTCGGAAGGCCTGGAAGGAAAGGCCGTCCACCGTCTGCTCTCGACCCGCGTCGGCCTCCAGGTAGCGGCGACGATAGCCGGCGTCGGCGTGACTGAGACCGGGAAAGGCCGCCTCCGCCACCCCTTCTATCATCTTCTCGACGCCGGGCGGGCCCACGATGCATAGGTCTTCTCGCCGTGGCGTGAGGTGAAGGTACTCCAGGAGGAGAAAGGGCAGCCCCAGGAAGTGGTCGCCGTGAAAGTGGCTGATGAAGACGGCGCGGATGTCGGCTGGGGGAACGCCCAGGCGCTTCAGGTGGGGGAGAAGGGTGGGTGGCGCCTCGAACAGGTAGCAGCCGTTGAGCAGGAACGAGCTCCAGTAGCGCCCGCCAGCGGTGAAAGCATTGCCTGAACCCAAAAAGGAAAGCTCCAGCATCAAGTGTGCCCTTCTCTGTAAGGTCGCTCCCCCTGTCAGCACCACGCTGGTTTTAGCGTGACTGGGAGCGCTGCGTCAAGCTCATGCTGTTCAAGTTTACCATAAGGGAGCGCCTGACTCGATGAGACCCCTCAGATTCGGCCAGCCGACGCCCTTGGCCTGGCGAGGAGCGGTTGAGGCAGCCATCGGGGGCTGATAGGATGGTTATGTTGGCGCAAAAAGTTGCCGGAGGAGGGCCAGCGACGCCAATGAAATGGAGAGCCAAGGCATGACCCAGGTGCATAGCATTTCCCACATGAGCACCCGCACGCGGGTGCTAGTGATGGTTGGCAGCCTGCTGGGCATCTTCACCGCCGCCATGGATCAGACCATCGTGGGGACGGCGCTGCCGCACGTCGTGGCCGACCTGCAGGGTCTGCAGCACATCGCCTGGGTGTTCACTGCCTTCATGGTGACCTCCACCACCACTGTGGCGGTGGTGGGCCGGCTCTCGGACCTGTTTGGACGCAAGCCCTTCTTCCTGCTGGGCGTCACCATCTTGGTGCTAGGGTCCGCCCTAGCTGGCCTGTCCCAGAGCATGACCCAGCTCATCCTCTTCCGCGGCATCCAGGGGTTCGGGGCCGGCATGATTATGGGCACCGCCTGGGCCATCATCGGCGACGTGTTCGCCCCGGCGGAACGAGCCCGCTGGACGGGGGTCATGACCGCCGCTTTCGCCGCGGCCAGCGTCATCGGGCCGCTGCTGGGCGGCTGGATCACGGACAACCTGGGCTGGCGCTGGGTGTTCTACGTGAACCTGCCCATCGGCGCCCTGACCTTCATCGTCTTCACCCTGGTGATGCCCGCCGTCCGCCCCCAGAGCGTACATCGGTCCCTGGACCGGATGGGCATAGGCGTGCTGGTGATGGCCGTGGTGCCGCTGATGCTGGCGTTCAGTTGGGGCGGCAGCCAGTACGATTGGCTTTCGCCGGAGATCATCGGTCTGCTGGTGCTGGCCTTCGTCGCTGCCGCGGTGTTTCTGCGCGTCGAGCGGGATGCTCTCGAGCCCATCATCCCTCTATCGCTGTTCCGGAGCCCCATCTTCGCCGTGATCGTCGTCGTCACGTTTCTCATCTCGATGGGCATGTTCGGCAGTGTGTCCTACATCCCGCTGTTCGTGCAGTCGGTCATCGGCAAATCCGCCACCAACTCCGGCCTGGTGACGAT
>JALHUG010000274.1 GCA_022866185.1 Dehalococcoidia bacterium | reverse complement strand
GCTCAATCGGAAGAGCAGCTGACTCTTAATCCGCGGGTTCCGGGTTCGAGTCCCGGGCGGCCCCCCAAGGGGGGAGTGTCGGAATTGGTAGACGAGCATGATTTAGGATCATGTGCCGCAAGGCGTGGGGGTTCGAGTCCCCCCTTCCCCACCAACCCCCGGCCTAAGACGACGCCTTAGGGGAGGTTGCATGGCCCTTCTGCTCCAGGTCAAGGACCTCAAGACCTACTTCTTCACCGACGACGGTGTGGTCAAGGCGGTGGATGGCATCAGCTACGACGTGCAGACGGGGGAGATCGTCGGTCTGGTGGGGGAGAGCGGCTGTGGCAAGACGGTGAGCGCCCTGGCTATCCTCAGGCTTATCCCCGACCCGCCGGGCAAGATCGTGGGCGGCGAGGTCATCTTCGAAGGGGATGACCTGCTGAAGGCAAGCGGGGATGCGATCCGCCACGTCCGTGGCAACCGCATCGCCATGATCTTCCAGGAGCCCATGACCTCTCTCAACCCTGTCCTTACCATCGGCCGCCAGATCACCGAGAGCCTGGAGCTGCACCTGAGGATGGATCGTCGTAGCGCCAACAATAGGGCCATCGAGCTCATGGAGATGGTGGGCATCCCCGAGGCCAAGGCCCGCATCGGCGATTATCCCCACCAGTTCTCCGGCGGCATGCGTCAGCGGGTGATGATCGCCATGGCCCTCTCCTGCAACCCCAAGCTCCTCCTGGCCGACGAGCCCACCACCGCCCTCGATGTGACCATTCAGGCCCAGATCCTGGAGCTGTTGACCCGCCTGACCCGTGAGCTGGGGACGGCGGTTGTCATTATCACCCACAACCTGGGGGTCGTGGCCCGCTACGCCGACCGAGTCTATGTGATGTATGCCGGCAAGATCGTGGAGTCAGCGGCGGCCCGCAAACTCTACGGCGATCCCCATCATCCTTACACCGTGGGCCTGCTCAAGTCGGTGCCCCGCCTCGACCAGGCGCGCAAGGAGAGGCTGGAGCCCATCGAGGGCTTCCCGCCCGATCTCATTCATATGCCCCAGGGCTGCGCCTTCCGGCCGCGCTGCAAGTTCGCCGTGCAGAAATGCCTGGAGGAGCCACCCCTCCTGCTAGCGGCCACCAACCACTACAGCGCCTGCTGGGAGTGGCCGCGGGTGGGCAAGGCTGCCAAGCCAGCGGCTCCCGCCTGAGGAACTGCCCCATGACCAGCGAAGACATCGCCACCACAAGCGTCGGGCGGCAGAACAATGTCCTGCTGGACGTGCGCGACCTGAAGATGTACTTCCCCGTGATCAGCGGCATCCTCTTCCAGCGCAAGGTAGCCGACGTCAAGGCTGTGGACGGCATCTCCTTCGTCATCAGGCAGGGGGAGACCCTCGGGCTGGTGGGCGAGAGCGGCTGCGGCAAGACCACGACCGGGCGCTGCATCATCATGCTGCACCAACCCACATCCGGCGGGATCACCTTCGAAGGGCATGAGCTCACCACGATGAAGGGCGGCGAGATTCGCCGCATGCGCCGTCGCATGCAGATGATCTTCCAGGACCCTTACGCCTCCCTAAACCCCCGCATGACCGTGGGCAGCATCATCGGCGAGCCGCTGGTCGTGCACGGCCTGGCTCGCGGGCGCCGGGAGCGACGGGAGAGGGTGCAGGAGCTGATGCGCGTCGTCGGCCTCAACCCCTACTACACCAACCGCTACCCCCACGAGTTCAGCGGCGGCCAGCGCCAGCGCATCGGCGTCGCCCGCGCCCTAGCGGTGCAGCCGAGCTTCATCGTCTGCGACGAGCCCATCTCGGCCCTGGACGTCTCCATTCAGGCTCAGATCATCAATCTGCTGGAGGAGCTCCAAGCCCAGTTCAACCTCACCTATCTGTTCATCGCCCACGACCTGTCGGTGGTGCGCCACATCAGCGACCGGGTGGTGGTGATGTACCTGGGCAAGCTGATGGAGCTGGCTGACCGGCTGGAGCTGTACGAGAACGCTCTCCACCCCTATACCAAGGCCCTGCTCTCGGCCATCCCCATACCCGACCCGGAGGTGGAGGCCAAGCGAGAGCGCATCATCCTGACCGGCGACGTGCCCAGCCCGATGCGGCCGCCGCCGGGGTGCGTCTTCCACACCCGCTGCCCCATCGCCAGCGACGCCCACGGCTGCCGCACCGTCATCCCCGACTGGCGCAACGTGCGCACCAGCGCCAAGGAGCACTGGGTGGCCTGCCACCGGGTGTAGGACAAGTCAGACGGCGATAGGAAGAGGGCCCCCCGTAGATGGGAGGCCCTCTCCTTCAGCTATGCGAGTTTGCGGCTTTAGGGCAGAGTAGAGTCGTACAGCTCTCCACCATCCACAATCACATGCCCACGCCGCTGGTCGTGGGGCACGCCTACCTTCACGACGCCAGAGCAGGCTCCGCCCATGTCGTCGCTGGCCTTGAAGTGGATGTGGTACACACGGCCGTTGCCAGGAACCTTGGGCGTGCCGGCGCGCTCGGCCCGTACCTGGGCCGTGTCGGTGTCGACGCCTGCCCCGTCGGGTGAGGTGTCACCGTCGCCCAGGCCGTTGACTGGCTCATCCTGGGTGATGCCGGTGATGACGATGCTGACTGGGGCACCCTCGGGGTCGGTGACACCGAGGACGTTCACGCCGACCATCTTGTGATTGGGCGGCCAGATCTCGCCGATGCTGGGCGCGGCGGCACTGCAATCGGGCGGCTGGTTGGGCGGAATGAAGGCTGTGGGTTCCAGGCTCAGCAGCGCCCAGGACGTCACCAGGACGGGGTCTCCCGCACCGAAACCGCAGCCCGGTCCCCAGGAGCCGTCCAGGTTCTGGTGGTCAACAATGTAGGTGGAAGTCTGGTCAAACCAGTCGCCGACCACAGGAAGTGTGTCCAAACGGCCCGCAAAGGCCTGAAGCCCCTTGGTCATCGTGAACGTCGCCTGGTAGTCGCCCTGCCAACCTGGATCGCAAGTGTCACTCCAGTGCGCTTCAATGAAGCCCACGGCCGCCTGTACGGTCGGGGCGTCTACAGGCCTTCCTACCAGGGCCATCTCGTAGAGAAGGTTCCCTGTCCTCAGCGTGTTGCTCTGGTTCCACAGCCCGCAGGAGTTGTAATCTGAACCCCCATCGGCCCTCTGAACGTTGTCCATGAAGATGCCCAGCTTCGCCAAGACGTTGGGGTCCAGGGAAAGCCCGAAACCGAGAACGGGGGCGGTGGCGAAACCGGCCCCCATCGTGGCGTAGCCGGTGTTGGACTGGTCGGACGAGCAGGCTCCGTTGGCACCATACGTCCAGCCACCTTCGTCACACTCGCATCCCGGCGTGCCGTCGTTCTGGGCGTCCTCCATCCAGTCCAGCATCCCTGCCAAGACCTGCTGGTAGGTCCAGCCGTCGACAGGGCTCCCCGGGACTGACACGATCCTGGAGGGCGCCCGGCTTGCGGCTACCGCGATCATGTCTATCCCGGTTTCGTATGTCGAAAGGCCGGGAAGCCACACAAGCCCGCCGCTTTCCTGAACCATGGAGAATATGCAGTCCAGGCCATTCTCCACCTGGGAATGGTACACATAGGCGGGATCAAACGGGTCAAGGGGAGGGAGCAGTTCTGTCGCCCGCTCCTCGAACTTCCAGGTAGCCAGACCGGTATCTGCTGGTGTCGACCAGCCGTACCAGCACCCGTCCGGCTGCTGCTGAGCGGCCAGCCACTGCAGTCCGCTCTCGATCGAAGCCTCTATGTCTTCCTCACTGGCTGCCCTGACCGACAACCCGCCGACCATCAGGGGCAGGATCAGGACGAGCATCCGTATCAGCTTGCCTATGGTTTTCATTTGCAGCCTCCTTCCCGAAATGAATCATCCTCGTTGTCTCCATCACCTTGCATCGCTCTTCGACACCACCTCGCTTCCACGACCTTCGCGCTGACACGTCCCCCCCACCGCCTCTACCGGCTCGCACGGTTGATCAGCAATGCACCATGGCGTACCATAAATATGGCGAGGGGTGGTGACCGCCGCCTGCTTGCCACGCCCGGCGATGCCCGTCGCTGGGCCTTTCTATTCGCCTCTCGCTCTCCCCGCCGCCCTCCTTTCCGCCCCGCTAGGCCCACCAAAATAGAATCGACGACACATCGCCGCCGACTCTCCGTCACCGCCCTGAGGCCGGGGAGTGTGCTTTCCCGGCAGCTCACCACCGCCTCGGTCGGACAGCCATGGCACTGTTGTATTGAGGGTTACCGAGGCCACTATATACACCTATTGACGTAACATTGTCAAGGGGTTTTGCTGCCTAAATTCCAGCTAGCGAGATATCTGTGGCCGCGCCCGCTTGTTGGCGTTTCCCAACCGCGGGCAGCTTCGGCGGCAGGCCCCCCGCATTGAAGCCGCGTCTCGCCTCATGCTACGATAGCCCTGACATGGATCAGTCCCGCATCCGCAACTTCTGCATCATCGCCCACATCGACCACGGCAAGTCCACCCTGGCCGACCGCCTGCTCGAGATCACCGGCACCATCCCCCCGCGCGAAATGGCCGAGCAGGTGCTCGACCAGATGGATCTGGAGCGCGAGCGCGGCATCACCATCAAAGCCACCGCCGTCCGCATGAGCTATCGCGCCCAGGACGGCCAGGAGTACGAGCTCAACCTCATCGACACTCCGGGCCACGTCGACTTCGCCTACGAGGTCTCGCGCGCCCTGGCCGCCGCCGAGGGGGCCATCCTGGTGGTGGACGCCAGCCAGGGCATCCAGGCCCAGACCCTGGCCAACGTCTACATGGCCATAGAGCACAACCTGACCATCATCCCCGTGATCAACAAGATCGACCTGCCTAGCGCCGAGCCCCAGCGGGTGGCCCAGGAGATCGAGGCCGTCATGGGCTACGGCCAGGAGGAGATGATCTTCGCCTCGGCCAAGGAGGGCATCGGCACGCGCGAGGTGCTGGAGGCGGTGGTGCAGCGCGTCCCGCCCCCCAGCGGTCGGGTGCAGGCCCGCCTGCGCGCCCTCATCTTCGACTCCAAGTACGACTCCTACAAGGGGGTCATCGCCTACCTGCGGGTGGTGGACGGCGCGCTCTCCACCGAGCGTCGCCTGCGCCTGATGTCCAACCAGCGCGAGATCGACCCGCTGGAGGTGGGCATCTTCCGGCCCGCCTTCGCCCCCAGCGAGCGCCTCACCACCGGCGAGGTGGGCTACCTGGCCACCGGCCTCAAGACGGTGCGCGACTGCCGGGTGGGCGATACCATCACCTACGACGACACCCCCGCCTCCGAGCCCCTGCCCGGCTATCGCCCCGCCAAGCCCATGGTCTTCGCCGGCCTCTACCCCGCCAACGCCGACGAGTTCCCCCTCCTGCGCGACGCCATCGACAAGCTGCACCTCAACGACGCCGCCCTCAGCTACGAGCCGGAGTCCAGCATCGCCCTGGGGCCAGGCTTCCGCTGCGGCTTCCTCGGCCTCCTCCACATGGACATCGTTCAGGAGCGCCTGGAGCGCGAGTACGACCTGGACATCCTGGTGACCGCTCCCAGTGTGGAGTATCGGGTGCTGAGGGTCGACGGCGAGGAGCTGACAGTGGAAAACCCGGCCAAGCTGCCTCGTCCCGAGGAGGTGGCGGAGATCCTGGAGCCCTGGATGAACGTTAGCATCATCACCCCCGACCGCTACATCGGGCCGCTGATGGAGCTGGTGACCGGCCGCCGCGGCGATTTCAAGCGCATGGACTACCTGGAGCACGGCCCCATGGAGAGCGCCACCGGCCGGCGGGTGCTGATGGGGTACCAGATGCCCCTATCGGAGATGCTGCTCGACTTCTACGACGAGCTCAAGGCGCGCAGCCAGGGCTACGCCAGCATGGACTACACCTTCTCCCACCACGCCTCGGCCAACATGGTGAAGCTGGACATCCTGGTGAACCAGCAGCCGGTGGACGCCCTCTCGGCCATCGTTCACGCCGAGAACGCGCCGCGCCAGGGGCGGGCGCTGGTGGAGAAGCTGCGCAGCCTCATTCCCCGCCAGCTCTTCGAGGTGCCCCTCCAGGCGGCCATCGGCGGACGGATCGTCGCCCGCGAGACGATCAAGCCGATGCGCAAGAACGTGCTGGCCAAGTGCTACGGCGGCGACGTAACCCGCAAGATGAAGCTGCTGGAAAAGCAGAAGGCGGGCAAGAAGCGCATGAAGCGGGTGGGCAACGTGGACATCCCCCAGGAAGCCTTCATGGCCCTGCTAAGGTTAGGGAAGTAGGTCCATCAACCCAGGTGGAGAGCGATCTGGCGGAGGCTCTGGATGAACGTTTCCCTGACTATTTCCCAGGCCTTCGCGTAGTCCGTCACTGGATAGGGCAGCCCCAGTTCCGCGTGCGCTCGCTCCATGTTCTTGACCGTCGCATGCCTGGGGTAGCCAGCCGCCAGCTTGTTGATGTTTCGGAGATCTTTCAGGTGGTGGTCTTCAAGACCAGGGAAATCGCGAGTTGCCAAGCATGCTAGCAGGTCTATTGGGCCTTGGCATCCTTTCACCTCCTCGTGCGTCAGGAGCCCCTTCAGGTTCATATCCTTCAGAAGGCTAGCGGCCACTTGAAGCTTGTGCTGCAGAACGTCGTCGGTGCCGCAGTCGCCCATCAAATCCGCGATCGAGCGGGCATGCTGGATCGGGATCAGTCTCTGCTTGTAACGTCTCTCGAAAACGATGTTGAGGTGATCGATCACCTCCGCGATAGAAGATTCGGCCTCTGCCTGGACTGCAGGCGGCGCGGCCTCCGCAGCGGGGGGCTGAGCCTGCACAGCCACGCCAGCTAGCACGGCCTTTGCCGGCTGGTAGGTCTGGAGCCAGCAGTCGCGCCCGCCGGGCACGCACTCAGTTGCCGATGTCTCATCAACACGACGGCCGAGCTCGCAGTGGGCGTCCCAGAG